>JALTUB010000271.1 GCA_027047745.1 Sulfurimonas sp. | reverse complement strand
GAGATAAAGGCAGCATCAACTCTCCTAGATACAAACTTCTTGTTTATCTCTGCTGGTACACCTCTTTTATAGTTCATGCTCATACTCTGTTGAGAACTTTTAGTATATCGCTTCATGAAAACATGAAAAGGTAAGAGGTTTAGATATTCTATTTTGCCAAAAATCATACGAAATTATACATCACTTAACTTATCTTAGATATAATTTTGCTAATATTTCAAAAGGTTAATAACAATGGTAAGAGTTGAATTTTTAGGACCTATACAAAAAGATGCGTTAGAGTTAGATATAAACAATCTAAACGAATTGGCACAGATACTTCAAGAAGATAAAGAGCTGAGCGAGTGGCTGGAAAATTCAGCAGTTGCTCTAAATGACACTCTTGTCTCCTCATTAGAAGCTCCACTTAAAGATGGGGATAAAATCTCTCTTTTACCTCCTGTTTGTGGTGGATAATAAGTGTTGTATCTATATGATGGCGCACTAGATGTACCAAAAATACTAAAAGATTGGTACGAAGAAGAGGCTAAAAGTAACTATGGGGCTTATATCCCTTTTGTTGGTACTGTTAGAAGTGAAGATGAGATAGAGGGTCTTAGTTTTGATATATATGAGCCTATCTTGTTTTCTTGGTTTGAAGCGTGGCAAGAAAAAGCTAAGCAAAAAGGGGCAGTGATAAAAATGGCTCACTCTCGTGGGGATGTTTTACTTCATGAGTCATCATACATCGCAGCTGTTTTTTCGCCTAAGAGAAGAGTGGCATTAGAGTTTATTGATGAGTTTGTAGAAGACTTTAAAGCATCTGCTCCTATCTGGAAGTATGACCTAAAGAATAAAAAAAGAGTTTATGCACTAGATCGCTCAACAGCGATAAAAGGTAGTGGAATATTAGGAGTTAAAAATTGAGTTTTATAGAGTACGAAACAAGCAAAAATATGCTGGAATTATTGGAAGTAAACGCAAGTAGATATGAGAGAGTTCCTTTAAATACCTCTTTGGGACGCGTTTTATTTGAGGATATTGTAGCAGAGTTTAACGACCCTCAGTTTCCAACTGCATCTATGGATGGATATGCACTAAAGCATGAAGACTTGGAAAAAGGCAGACTCACTGTTTTAGGAGACAATCCTGCTGGGCATGATGAAACAAGAGTTATAAAAAGTGGTGAGTGCATAAAAACTTTTACAGGTTCTATGATGCCAGAGGGTGCAGATACACTTTTGCAGATAGAAAATGTTGAGTTTAAAGATGGAACTATAACCATAAATGAGGGTGTTCATCTTGGTTCTTCTGTCCGTCCTATCGGAGAGGGTTATAAAGCTGGTGAAGTTCTTATAAGAAAAGGAACAAAGATTGGTTTTGCCGAAGTAGGTGTTATGGCTGGATTAAACCAAGTGATGGTTAAAGTCTCTGTTCGTCCTCGTGTTGCCGTTATTGCAACTGGAAGTGAGATTTTAGACTTGGGAGAAAATAGTGACAATCCTGCACAGATACGAAGTTCAAACAACTACACTTTAGCAGCTCTTTTTGAACAAGCTGGTGCAGAAGTTATCCAACTTGGAACTGCTCCAGATAACAGAGATGAGATAATGCACACATTTGAAAATGCACTTGCAAATGCTGACATATTAGTTAGCACTGGTGGGGTTAGTGTTGGGGATTATGACTTTGTAAAAGATATAGTACCTCGTTTGGGCGCACAAGTTGTTTACAAGGGTGTTGGTATCAAACCAGGTCGTCATATCTTAGTAGCTCAAATGCAGAGTAAATTTATCTTAGCACTCCCAGGTTTTGCTTACTCTTCTACTGTAACGGCTATTCTTTACGCACTACCTCTTATCTCAAGGATGTTAGGTAAAAGTCGTCCTTTCGTTCAAGTTGCGGCAAAACTACAAGAAGACTTTACTAAACGAAGTCGTTTCACAGAGTTTACTGCTTGTAATGTTGTCGTAGAAGATGGAGAATATTTTGTAAACTTCAAAGATAAGATAGTAGGAAGTTCGGCGATACTAACCAATATGCTAAACCAAAGTGCCTTAATGGTAGCAGGTGAAGATGATAAATTCTTAGAAGCTGGTACATCTGTAAGCGTTATACTTTTGGAGAATTTTTAATGTTAGCTCTTTCTATAAATAGCTCTACAAAAGAGCTAGAAGAGATTGATATTGAGATGAAGGCAAACACTGTATATAGTTTTTTTAACTCTATTTTGATAGATGAGATACAAACACTCTCAAATCACTTGATTTTCACAGATGCAAATGCCTTAAGTGAGTCAAAGTCAGCCTTTTTTTTAGGGGAACAACTTATCCTTGGTGATGCACTTATAATCGGTCAAAATGGACTTGAGGAAGTGGATGCAACTATCCCACAAGATACGCTAAAAGAACTTATAAACTATGACATACCAAAATTTTATCAAGATACTTTAGCACTTTTATCTAAAAGTGATGTCAATCTTTATCGTAATTTTGAAGTTACAAAAGGTGCTGAAAAACTATCTCTAAATCTTGAATGGGTACTTTACACTTTTAACATCGCTGATGATAGAACAAAAGAGTATTTTTTAAATGAACTTCAAAAGGTATTAGATACAAAAGAAAGCGTAGAAGAGTACATCAAAAAGATGGCACAGTTGGCGATAAACGCAGGGGGTTAGATACTGCGTTTAGTCATTTATCACTCGTTCCCATACTCTGTATGGGAATGGATACATTACTGTTACATTAACTTATGTATGCGTTCCCACTGGGACAGTGGGAACGAGGAATTTTCAAATCTTTATTAGTCATTTATAACACCCAAAAAATCTTCACCAAACTGCTCATATTTTTTCTCTCCAACTCCATTTACCTCTAGCATAGAATCTTTGTCAAAAGGTTTGTCATTTGCAAGGTGTTTTAGTGTTTTATCACTGAAAATTATATACGCTGGGACACCCATTTCACTTGCTAACTCACTTCGTTTAACTCGTAAACTCTCAAACAAATCTTCATCATAATCAAACTCTTTAACTTGTTTAACATTTTTCTCTTTTACATTGATTTGAAGTCTTGAAGATTTTATATCTACTGTTTTTAAGGACTTTAAAACTTCTATGGCATCATTTGTTAAAATAAGAACGCTGTATTCTCCAAGTATTATGATCTTAAGCTCTAAAAGTCTCTCAACTACAACAAACCACTCCTTTTTACTCAAAGCCAAACCAATCCCATAAACAGAGAGTTTATCAGCACCATTAGCTAAAAGTTTTTGCTCTTTTGAACCTCTTAAAATGTCGATAATGTAGTTCTTTCCAAAACCTTGATTTGTCTTATAGATAGCACTTAAAAGCATCTGAGCTTCTTTTGTTATATCTTCCCTTTTATCATCTGAGTTTAGACAGTTATCACATCTATCCACACAAGCATCAAGCTCATCATCAAAATACTCTGCTAGTTGCTTATGAAAACATATCTCACTTGTTGCGTATTTGTAGATTTTATCTATCTTTGTGTCAAGATGTTTTTTATACTCTTCATTAGTAATGTCATTTAAAAATCGCTTATGAAGAACAATATCACCTGCATTAAACAGAAGTAAAACCTCACTATCTTCACCATCTCGCCCTGCTCTACCTATCTCTTGATAGTAGTTTTCTTGAGACTTTGGCAAAGACATATGTACTACAAAACGGATATCACTCTTATCTATACCCATTCCAAAAGCGATAGTAGCTACCATAATATCAACATTATCATTAACAAATATTTTAAAGTTTTGTTCTCTCACTCGTTGAGGAAGTCCTGCATGATAAGGCAAAGATTTATATCCATTTATGTTTAAAAATGCACTCAACTCTTCTGTTTTTTTACGAGAACTAACATAGATGATTCCACTCTCATCTTTATGACGAGATAAAAAGTTTGTTAGTTGTGCATGACCATTACTGATGCGTCTTTGAGCAGATATAAAAAGATTTTTTCTAAAGATTTTACCCTTTAAAAGCAGAGGATTATTTAGTTTTAACTCTCTCATGATGTCATCTGTCACATTGTCAGTAGAAGTTGCAGTAAAGGCGGCTATGGTAGTGTTAGGAAAGTTTGCTTTTAAGTTCCCTAAAGCTCGATAATCATCACGAAACTCATGACCCCATTGAGAGATACAGTGTGCTTCATCTATCACAAAAAAGTTGATATTTAAAGAGGCTAAAAGATTAAGCGTATTGCCGTTGTTTAATCGTTCAGGAGAGAGATATAAAAATTTTATACTCCCTTCATGAAGTCTGTCGATTATCTCATCTACTTCAGCGTAACTTTGTGCTGAACTTATCATCTCTGCGTTTATCTGTTGTGCTTTTAGAGCTGAAACTTGGTCTTGCATCAAAGCGATAAGAGGGGAAACAACGATAGTTATACCATCCATCATGAGCGTTGGAAGTTGAAAAACAAGACTTTTTCCACCACCAGTTGGTAGTATCATAAGCAAATCTCGCCCACTCAAGATAGCATCAACACCCTCTTCTTGAAGCTCACGAAAACTATTGTGTCCGAATATATCTTTTAAAACTTTATACCGATTAGACACTTAA
>JALTUB010000270.1 GCA_027047745.1 Sulfurimonas sp. | reverse complement strand
GCAAAACCAATCCCATTGCGCCGCCAATGGTCATAAGCCCCCAAAAGTAGGAAACGGCGGAAGCACCAACCGTGTCCGGATCGAAACCGTGGTAAATGTACAGGAACTTGGACATCCAGTACGAAATGCCCTGTTCGGTGCCCACATAGGCAAAAATCCCAAGAAAATAGAGGATGACATATTTGTTTTTGAAAAGCTCAAGATAGCTGGCACGGCTGCCTGCTTTTTCCTCTTCCTGAAGTTCAACTTTCGGAAATTTCACGGTGGTAATCACCAGTATCATCAACAAACTCAGCAAGGCAAAAACCCAGTAAACCGAAACCCATGAAAAATGAGGCGGGACTATTTTACTCATCATCCCGATAAACGGTTTACTGACAGCTCCTTTGTCGATATTTATTACAAGATAAGAGTACATCAACGGGCTGACAAAAGAGGCCAACCCGAAAATAAGTTGTGCCAAAACCGAATTGAAAGCATAATGTTCCTCGCCACCGGCCACGCGCAGTAAGGGATTAATCACTACCTGTAAAACGGCCATACCGGTACCAATGACAAAAAGCGACAGCATGAAAATGTTGAACTGTGGGAAAAGGGCAAAGCCAAAGGCACCCAGAAATGCCAGCAAAAAGGCCAGCATCATCATCCGTTTTCCACCCCATTTTTCCAAAAGAAATCCGGACGGGATGGACATGATACCGTAGGCAATAAAAAAGACAAAGGGTAAAAATCCGGCTTGTGTTTCACTGAGATGATAACCTGAGGAGACATTGGGATTGAGTGCCCCGAGAATATTTGTCAAAAAAGAGATGACAAAAAAGGTAATCAGTATCAAGATGACAATGAGGTAGTTTCGTTTCATGGGTTTTTGTCTTTAAATCGAATATTAGCGTGTATTTTCTTTTTTTCTCTATGCTGGTCGGGACCCTATTGCTGGTCGGGATTTGTAATCCCGACCTTTCTGGCAAAGGGATTTAAAATCCCTTCTCTCTTTTACATTCGGATTGCAAATCCGAATGAGTATACGTTAAAAACATCCGGATTACATCAGCCCAAGGCAGACAGGAATCCGGATGAGCCACTGGTAAACCACAGAGGTTCCCGCTTCCTTTTTTATTCATTATATCCTTTTACCACCAGTTCCGGTGTTTTATTTTTTAAATATTCGTTATGGATTCTTG
>JALTUB010000269.1 GCA_027047745.1 Sulfurimonas sp. | reverse complement strand
TTAGTAACAGGTGGAGCAGGGTTTGTAGGTTCACATCTTTGTGAAAGACTTGCTCAAAATGAAAACTATGATGTGTATAGTTTAGATAACTATTTTACTCCTGACATGAATACATTTAAAAATGATAGAGTTTGTAGATTTTAAAATGACTAAAAATATGGAACAAATAGAATTTGTAAACTTTGTAAAAGAGATAAAAACTAAGATATTATCTTCACAATATAAAGCTTTAAAGGTTGTCAATAAAGAGCTTATAAATCTTTATTGGGATATTGGTAAAGATATAGTTGAAAAACAAGAAAAGTTTGGCTGGGGTAAATCTATAGTCAAAAATTTGTCTGATGAACTTCAAAAAGAGTTTGTTGGTGTGAAAGGTTTTAGTGAAAGAAACTTATGGAATATGAGAAATTTTTATATTGAGTACAAAGATTCTGAAAAACTGCAGACGCTGTCTGCACAAATTGGATGGTCGCATAATGTTGTTATTTTTCAAAAATCTAAAGACAATTTAGAAAGAGAATTTTATATACGAATGACACAAAAGTTAGGATGGAGCTATAGAGTTCTTGATAATCAAATAAGCAATAAATCTTACGAGAAATATCTCTTAAATCAAACAAATTTTGATAAGACCGTAGTGGATAAGTATAAACATCAAGCAAAACTTGCTATAAAAGATGAGTATAATTTTGATTTTCTAGAGCTTGGAGATGAATATAGTGAACATGAACTTGAAATCGGACTCATTAATAAGATAAGAGAATTTTTAGCTCAAATGGGAACTGACTACACATTCATAGGAAACCAATATAAGCTTGAAGTGGATGAAGAAGAGTATTTCATAGACTTACTTTTATATCATAGAAGACTCAAATCACTTATAGCAATTGAACTGAAAATTGGAAAGTTCAAACCTGAATACGCAGGAAAGATGAACTTTTATTTAACAGCACTAAATGAAACAATAAAACTTCCAGATGAAAACCCATCGATTGGTATCATTATATGTAAAGAGAAAAAAAGAACAACGGTGGAGTATGCGTTAAAAGATAGTTATCAACCAATAGGTGTAGCTACATATAAACTTACAGATAATTTACCGCAAAATTATAAACACCTACTCCCAACAGCAAAAGAGATAGAAGAAAATTTAAATATAATATTTGAGAAAGAGGTAATAAA
>JALTUB010000268.1 GCA_027047745.1 Sulfurimonas sp. | reverse complement strand
CAGCAGGACACATCCGGAAGCATTACCGGAACAGCACTCTTTCAAAAGAACTGCGCTGTTTGCCACGGTGCTGACCTCAGTGGTAGTCCGCCGGCCTTCCCTTCGTTAAAAGAGGTAAAAACACGAATGACCAGAACACAGATTGCTGACTTATTGAAAACAGGACGCAACAACATGCCTTCGTTTTCGTATTTGGCTGATGCGGAACGGCAGGCACTGGTTGGCTTTTTGTATGGAGAGAATACGGAAAGTCAGGTTCAAACACAGCTTACACCTGAGGAACAGGGCAGAAATCTTTTCGTTGCTAACTGTGCCCGTTGTCACAAAGCCAAACCAGGTGACCCGTTGCCTCCCGATCAGCGCAGGATGGGTATGCGTCCACCTGTTCTGGCCGGCGTTACCCGGTATTTGGATATCCCGCGTTTTGAGACAATTCTGAATATAGGGCCCTGCTATATGCCCTCTTTTTCCTTTTTAAATCAACAGGAAAAAAGCAATATTTACTTCTGGCTGAAAACGCTGGAAAAAGATGCCCCGCGATACAATGGCATGATGCAAAGACGCGGAAATATGGGCTGCGGAGGTTATCGGTAAGAACAAAACCAGATTAAAAATCTCTATAACTTGATTGTTGTCGTGATTACCCGCTTGAATGATCCTGCCTAAGGCTAAGGCAAAAGGCCGGCAAATTGTAACCTGTATAAGGACTTGTTTATCAGAAATTATTATTTTTGGATAATGAGAAAAGAGGTGAGGAATAGATTAGCTGCTGTTTTAGACCGTGTAAAAGACCCTGAAAACGGAACTTCGGTTGCCCAATTGAATTTGGTTGCCGGAATTAAATATAACGATCAGGCAAAAGAGTTTGCCGTGTATATGTACACCGTTAAACCGGCAAAAGTGTGTTGCGTTGTTTTTCAGTTAAACGCTTATGCACAAATTGAAGAGATGCTAAAAAAAGAAATTGAAGAGGAGTTTCCGGACAATAGCGTTATTTTTAAAAATTTTTGAAATTTCTCCCCTTCCCTTAGTCCGGAATAATAAAGATAACGGACTAAAAAAATTGTGTAATTTTCACAGCGCAAAATCACCAAAACTGAAAAGATGAAAAAGTTGTTTTTCCCTGTTTTTGTCATGCTTCTGCTTGTGCCTGCCGGGATGTTGTTTGCACAATCCGCCGGT
>JALTUB010000267.1 GCA_027047745.1 Sulfurimonas sp. | reverse complement strand
TCTTTTACCCTTTTTTTGTGAGTATCTACACTATCATCACCCTTGCAAATTCTACTATATACTGAAAACTGCATCATGATAAACCCATCTTTTAGTAAAAATCTTCTAAACTCTGTATATTTTTTTCTCTCTTTTTTTGTTTTAGTTGGTAGGTCAAAAAATACAAAAATCCACATAAATTTAGATTCACTCATACTATAGAAGGCAACTTCAAACTGCCAACACTATTTAATCTGATAGACTTTACAAAACTATGTGCCATAATGTCACAAATATTTAAAATCGTTATGTTTTCACTCCCTAATCTCATCTGCATGACAAGTACATTTAAGAGTGCTGATTTAACACTTATGCCCAAATGAACATCTAACTCATCTTCAATCTCTAACTTTTTAACAACCATATCAACCATTGGTCTTAGTGGTTCTATCATATCATCAGCCAAATTATACGCATTCAAATCAGAGTTATGGAACACTCCAAATGTTGGTAAAAGTCCATAAGAGACGAGAGAACGAGCAACTGCACCTCTAAGTATTGCATAACCATAATTTAGTGCAATATTTCTTGGATCTCCTTTTTTTTGGTCACGAGTAAAATCATCAAATAAAATACCCCAGTATCTTCTAGCCCCTAGAGCTTCTAAGTTTTCACTATCGCCTGATTTTACTTTATCTACCAATACTTCTACTTGAAAATTATCTTTTTTAAAATATTTTAAAAGTTGTGATTGATTTGTTAGTTTTTGAGTGATGATTTTTTGCCAGATCTGTTTTTTTAGAGGGAGTTTTATATCTCTTTGTATATGAGATATTTGTGAGAGTCTTGAGTGTTGATGAAAAGGGGTAAATAGCCCATTTGGCATATGATAACTATCACAAGTAAATAGAGCTATGTTTTTCTCAGCACACATACTTAAAAGTGCTACACTCATACTAGCCTGATTGCTCTCTAAAACTATAACTGTAATATCTTCTAATGGAACAGTTACAATCTCTTCATCTCTTGACTCATAAACAAACTGTAGATTTTTCATACTCAATCTACATGGTTTCGTAATTAAGATAGTTCGCCACGCACTCATAATTTCCCCTTATCTTTTTCTTTTTGCTTTACCCTCTTTTATAGTACCTTGTCGTTTCTCGCTTTTTACCTCAACATAATTTCCTAAGGCATCTACTTGGTATTT
>JALTUB010000266.1 GCA_027047745.1 Sulfurimonas sp. | reverse complement strand
TCTCTCGTTCCCATTCTCCGAATGGGAATGCCCTCAAAACCTAGATTAATCTGCTTATGATATAATCCCAAATGCGTTCATCCGAAGTAGATAAATTATTAAACAACAAAGATAAACTATTAACACAAACATACTTTGACTTGCAAGAGTATTTTGAAGAGAAGTATGGAAAAGATACTGTTGTCTTTATAGAAATAGGCACTTTCTTTGAAGTCTATGAGATAAATAACGATGAAGTCCAAATCGGCAAAGCTAAAGAGATAGCTGAACTTTTAAATATACAACTAACCAAGAAAAACAAAAATATCATAGAAAATTCCGATAAAAATCCACTCTTAGCAGGTGTTCCTGCTGTCTCATTTGAGAGATATTTAAGCCGTCTAATCTCAGAAGAAAAATACACTATCATAGTTGTAAAACAAAAAGGTAATCCTCCTAAGATAAGTAGATATGTGGCACAAATAGTCTCACCAGGAACTAACTTTGAACATATAGTTGATAATGATGATAACTACATAGTCTCTTTGCTTGTTGATAAATATAGAGATGTTTATAGCGTAGGATACTCGGCTATAGATGTTACAACAGGAAAAACTTGGCTTTATGAAACTCACTCAACAAGTGAAGACCCAGCTTACGCACTAGATGAAGTTTTTAACCTTTTAAATGTTCATAAAACAAGTGAGATAGTTATAACATTTTTAGATGGCATAACAGACCAAAGACATATCATGCAGTATCTTGAGATTGCTGAACATTATCACTACTCTGTAAATAACCAAAGACCAAAGATAGACTTTCAAAATGAGCTTTTTAAAGAGGTTTATCAGATACAATCTCTTCTCTCACCCATAGAGCATTTAGACTTAGAGCGAAATCCTATGATTACAGAGTCTTTAGCGATACTTATTCACTTTGTGATAGAGCATGACTACCATATCATACAAAAAATGGCACTACCTCGTTTGATAGATAACCGTCGCTTCATGTATCTTGGAAACAACGCACTAGAGCAGATGGGAGTTATCTCAAAAGATAGAAAAGAGTTTACACTTTTAAAGATGATGGATAGAAGCTCTACTGCCATTGGAAGACGACTACTTAAAGAGAGACTTCTTAACCCAATCATCGAAAAAGACGAGTTAGAGAGACGATATAACCTCATAGAGAGAGTCTCTTCTCATACTCGTTATCTTG
>JALTUB010000265.1 GCA_027047745.1 Sulfurimonas sp. | reverse complement strand
GCATTTTTAAACTCTAGTAGTTCTATCGCTTTATCTATATGCTTTTCATCTCTAAGAGGACTTGTCGCCTGTAGTAGTACTATGTAATCGTATTTTTCTATATTTTCTATAGTGTATTTAATCGCATCAAATGTAGTAGCTGCATCACTGGCTAAAGAATCAGATCTTTTGATTATCATTAAAGCACAAACCCATCATCTACAATAATATTCTGTCCATTAACAAACTTACTCATATCACTAAGGAGATAGACCAATGTACCTTTTAAATCACTCTTATCAAGCATACCTTTATTTAAACATTGTTCTTTGTATGCATCTAAAAATGGCTGAGGTTGGTTGTCAAATATACCTCCGGGGCTTATAGCATTTATCCTAATATTTTGACCTTTAAAATATTTAGCAAAATATTTTGTAAGATGTAAAAGCCCACCTTTAATTGCTGCATACTCTATGGCATTTGTCATATTAGTATTTTTATATATTTCAAACTTCGGAGCTACAACACCATAAATTGAGCTCATGTTAATAATATTTCCATATCTTTGTTTGTTGAAATATTTTGCAAACTGCTGTGTAGATAAAAAATACCCACCTAAGTTCATATTTATATTTTCACAAAAGTCATCATATTCAATCTCAAAAACATCTCTTCCAAAATTTTTATTTCTTGGGTAGGCATTATTTATTAAGGCATCTATCTTTCCATATTTTTCATCAAGATAATTTATACATAAAAATAAAGACTCTTTGGAAGTAATATCGAGCTTCACAAAGTCAATGTTCTCACTATTCAGTTCTTTAGATAAATCATCTTGAACTTTATATCCTATCTCTTCATTTATATCAGCAATAATTGCTATGCCATTTTGTTCTACAACAGTTTTAACAAACTCCTGACCTATTAGTCCAGCCCCACCTGTAATTACTACAACTTCATTTTTTAACATTATTTTTCCTCATCATAAATTCAACAAATTCAAAATCCAAAGGAGTATCTATATCTATCGATCTCTCTTCTGGCATCACATATAATCCTGTTTTTGGCATAAAAAGTGACTTTTCATTAAGTATAGTATTTCTATTCCATATATAAATTGATGCATTCATATCATAGCATTTTGGTGCATCTTGTCTCCGTATAATTCTACTGTCAAGTGTTTTAGATAGTGTTACTAATCCAGTATTATCAACTTCTAT
>JALTUB010000264.1 GCA_027047745.1 Sulfurimonas sp. | reverse complement strand
TAAATTAATGTGTCGGAAAACTAATGTTTTTCGTTACATTGTAGTTGCATTTCTAAACTAAAATAAAACTTAATCATATTCATGCAAACCTTAAAGCATGTATTGATGGCTTTTTATCGGTGAATTATAATATTGTTTTTTTAATCAAGAAAAAAGAGTAAAATGTGCTATAGTTACACAATAAATCGGTTTTATATAGATTTGTAATGCAAAAGTAAAACTATGCAAAGAGAACTAAAGCAGTACTCGTCAAGAATCATCGAACACGCTACACTTTCACAGGTTCTCTCAAATTTTGGATACAACAGGATAAATGACAAGATAGTCCAATTCAAAAAAGAATTAGAAACATTAAGGGGGAAGCTTTATGTTTCTTTGTAGATATGTATTCAATGTTAATATACCTATAATTAGGTATTTTGAATTTACTTAGTCGAGATAACTTTAGCTATGGGGAGTATGTCAAAGGGGAGACTTGTTCAAAGAAGCGGTCTTTTATGGAGGCACATCTTTGAGAATACTTTACTCTCTTGAGCGATTTTCGGAAGATTTGGATTTTTCACTGCTCAAAAAAGATCCGCAGTTTGATATTGAAAAATATTTTCCATACATTGAAAGTGAATCAAAAACACTGCTGTTTCCGATAACTTTTAATGTCAAAACGATAATCTTGCCGAATCTTTATGTAGGAAAGATGCACGCACTACTTTTTAGAGCTTGGAAAAATAGAGTTAAGGGAAGAGACTGGTTTGACTTTGAATGGTATGTCAAAAAAGGTGTAAAACTCAATTTAGAACATCTTGGGCAGAGAATGATTGAGAGTGGAGATTTAAGTGGACAGCCTGTAAGCAAAGAGAAGTTCCAGGAACTTTTAAATACTAAAATTGATTCTTTAAATATTGAGCAAGCTGTCAATGAAGTAAGGCCATTTACAAAAGACCAAAGTGTCTTTGATTTTTTGTCAAGAGAGTATTTTAAACTCTTGGCTTCAAAAATAGAGTTTGTTTAAATTTATGTATCGTTTTTTGCATAATTTCATTAAAGTACCTGATATAGGACTTTAAGAGCGACAATCGCGGTACGGTTTTTTTCAGCAAGGGACATTTTTGCTGTATATAACGACTAATTATCTAATTTATGATTATAAATTATTCGCGATCTGAGTCTTCGATTGCTTGTATCACACGCAATAAGTCTGCATG
>JALTUB010000263.1 GCA_027047745.1 Sulfurimonas sp. | reverse complement strand
TAATAATTGTTTATTTGGCAACAGGGTGTGCTCAAAAAGTTACTATTCGTGCTTTAGAACCAGCTGAGATTGATCGTGCTGCTAATACTAAAAAAGTAGCTGTAAGTTCCTTCTATCATGATAGAGTAGGCTTGTCTTCAAAAATAGAAGCAAATCTTGCAAGAGTGAAAATTGATGGTAAAAACTACTTTACTATGATTAGTAGAAATGATTTTAACAAAATTATAAAAGAGCAAAAGGTACAAAATAGTGGTTTGATAGACCCATCAACTGTAGTTAGTGTCGGAGGTTTAATCGGTGCTGATGCTATCATCTCAGGTAATGTTGGTCGTGCAACTGCTCAAGATACTCCTTTTTATGCACGCCGTGTAAGATGTGCAAACAAAAAATGTGATAAATTTGATTATTATGATGTTAGATGTACAAAAAGGGTAGTTGGACTATCTGCAGAACTTAGAATGGTGGATGTCGCTAAGGGTGATATTATATATGCAGATACTATGAACCCAACAGCAGTTTATGAACATTGTTTAGATGATTCAATGGCTCTTCCTTCTCGTGAGATTGCTGCACAAAGATTGGCTCAGAGAATTGCCAATGACTTTTCGTATAGATTAACACCTCATTATCGTACTTTTGAAGTGAGTTTACTTGAAGACCCTGATTTGGATTATACCGACAGACAAGAAAAACTTTTAAGTGTATCTTTGGAGTATATCAAACAAGGTAGATATGATAAGGCAGAAAAGTTTTTGATAGAGTTGATAGACTCTACTGCTGAGAAAAGTTTTGTTCCCTTTTACAATCTTGGAGTAATAAAAGAGGCTGAGGGTAAGTATGATGAGGCAAAAGAGTATTATAATGATGCAGATAATCTTATGGTAGAGCCTGTTGAAGAGATTAATTTGGCAGTAAATAGAATAAATAAACTTATAGCTAAACGCAATAAAACAAGAAGTCAACTTAAGAGATAAGGAAGTTTATGCGAGTTTTTATGATATTTTTATCTGTGTTTATTGTGCTATTTAGTGGATGTGGTGTTCAAAAGCAGATAGTAGTAGCACAAAAACAAGAGCTACCATCTTGGTATAAAAACCCTCCAAAATCCAACCAAACAGAGCTTTATGCTCTTGGTTTTGGAAAAGATAAAAAGAGTGCAACAACAGATGCTCTAACTCAAATGGTATCTACCCTAAGCGTATCAGTCTCTTCAAAATTTAGTGCGAAAACTGTAGTAAAAGAGGGAAGTTCAAGCAGTTCAACTGCTACATACATAGATGACTCAACAAGTGAAGTAAAAAAGATTCGTATCAGTAACTATGAGATACTAAAAGCTCAAAGTTTAGGTTTTAAAAAGTATGCTGTTTTAGTTACATCAAACAAAAAAAAGCTCTTTGATAGTATGAAGCAGGAGATAGAACAGGAGTTCTCGATAATAGATAAGAAAAAAAAGATTATTTCTAAGCAAAACCTGATAAAACAGATAGCTTTTTATAGAGAGGCAAAAAAATCTTTATCTTCTTTACCAAATAAATTGCTTGTCATGAGTGAGTTAAAAAGTGGGTTTTATGGAACTATTTATCTAAACAAGTTAAATAAAATAGAGATGATGTATGAAAAACTTTTATCTTCTATCACCTTTACTATCAAGGCAAACTATGAAGCTAAAAACCTTAAAACTCCCATAGCCAAAGGAATAAGTGATGAAAAATTTAAAATATCAAAGAGTAGAGGTAAAAACAATTTTATCATAAAGATAGGCTCAAAGATAGAAAAGGCAAATGCTTACGGATTTACACTTGCTCGTTCAGCTATCTCGATAAGAGTAGAAGATTATAAAGGTAATATTATAGGCTCTAACAAGTTAAATATCACAGGACAATCAACTCAAGGTTTTGCGATAGCTAAAGAGAATGTAGCTATAAAACTAAGTGCTTTAATCAAGAAAGAGGGGATTGAAAAAATTATAGGTATAAAGTTGGATAATTACTGATTATTTACTTCATCAGGGTACAATTTTGGTATCTAATATCAAGGTTGAAATAAAATGATTACTAAAATCCAAGAGATTAAAAAGGAAGTTGCTAAGGTTGTTGTTGGACAAGAGAAGATGATAGATTCTCTTCTTATCGCACTTATGTGTGAGGGACATATACTTATAGAGGGTGTTCCTGGACTTGCTAAAACTACAACTGTAAATGCTCTTGCAAAAGCACTAGGGCTTAACTTTAAAAGGGCTCAATTTACTCCTGACCTTTTACCATCTGATATATTGGGTGCTGAGATTTATGACCCTCAAAATAACGAGTTTAAGATAAAAAAAGGTCCTATCTTTACAAATCTTTTACTAGCAGATGAGATTAACCGTGCTCCTGCAAAAGTACAATCGGCTCTTCTTGAAGTGATGCAAGAGAAACAAGTTACTTTAGGTGATGCCTCGTTTAAGCTTGAGCCTCCATTTTTTGTTATGGCAACTCAAAACCCAGTAGAACAAGAGGGAGTATATCAACTTCCAGAAGCACAACTTGATAGATTTATGTTAAAACTTGTAGTTGATTACAACACAAAAACAGAAGAGTTAGAGATAGCTCGTCGTATCTCAAGTGGTAAGTTTGAAAAGATAAATACAGTCCTTTCAAGTGATGATTTAGATAAGCTAAAACTTGCTATTAAAGAGATACATGTAGATGAAGAGGTTGAACTCTATATGATAGAGCTTGTAAACGCAACAAGAAACCCAAGTGATTATGGACTTGATGAGATAAAAGAGTATATTCAGTTTGGTGCATCTCCTCGTGTTAGTATCGATATGTTCAAAGCAGTTAAGGCAATGGCGTTCATGAGAGGAAAAGATTTTGTAACTCCTGTTGATGTTGCTTACATCGCAAAAGAGCTTATGCGTCACCGTATAGTTCTAAGTTATGAGGCAGATGCTGAGGGTGTTACAACTGATGAGATTATTCAAAAAGTGCTTGAAACAGTAACTATTCCATAAGGAAATTAGTTTGAGTAAACTACAAAAAATATTAGTTCGTGCCCGTCGCCAAGTGTTTAGTGAGATGGTGGGAAACAACCCATCAATCTTTCAAGGTGAAGGGTATGATTTTATAGAACTTCGTGAGTATATGGCTGGAGATGATATAAGACGCATCGACTGGAATATCACAGCAAAAATGCAAAAGCCTTATATCAAAATCTTTCGTGAAGAGAGAGAGCTAAATGTCGTTATAGCTTCTGTTTTAAACGGAAGTGTACACTTTGGTTCTAAAAAATTCAAACAAGATGTTATAGCAGAAGTAGTGGCACAGCTCTCTTACTCTACTTTGAAAAATGGAGATTTGCTCACTTCTTATATCTTTACAGACAAGATGGTTTCACACAATAAACCAAGTAAAAAGATACACCAAGTGCAAAAAAGTGTTGATGATATTTTAAAGTTTGATGCACTTAACCAGCAGTGTGATTTTAAAGTTTTAGCTGACACTCTTTATAAAAGACTTAAACGCAAATCTTTGATAATTATTGTGGGTGATTTTTTTGAGATACCTGATTTTAAACTTCTAGCTAAAAAGCATGAAGTAGTTTGTGTTGTAGTGCGTGACCATTTAGAAGAAAAACCTCCAAAGATGGGTTTTGCCTCTTTGGTTGACCCTGAGAGTGGAGCTACTTTAGAGGGTGATTTTAATGCTCACTCAGTAGAAGATTATGCAAAAAAAGTTCAGCTTCATGATAGAGAGCTATATGAGACTTTTAGAAAACACCAGATTCGTTTTAGTAAAGTTTATACTGACGCTGGTGCAGGTGTTGCACTTAGACGACTTTTTGAGGGGAAATAGATGCAAAATAAAATGCCAGAGATACCACTTCATGATATTAAACCTTTAGTTGAGATTCATGAATACTCTTTATACTATTTTTTAGGACTTGTTGTTTTAGGGCTTGTTGTTTTAGCTGGGATTATCTATCTTTCAGTTAAATATTTTCAAGCTAAAAAAGCTTTTAATATTCGTAAAGAGCATCTTAAATTACTAAATAAAGTTGATTTTAAAGATGCCAAAAAAAGTGCTTATGATTTAACTTTTTATGGTGCAACTTTTGAGCATGACACTCCAAGGCATCAAGAGATGTATGAAGATATGTTAGGCAAACTTGAAACATACAAATATAAAAAGGATGTTGATAAAATAGATGATGAAGTTAAGCACTTAGTTGATTTGTATCGAGGAATGATTGATGTTTAACAGTATCTATTTTGAATATCCTATTTTTGGACTTATAATATTACTCTTTATCGTATGTGAGAAATTTTGTAAGATGAGGTTGTCTTCTATATATTTTCCACATGCATCGAAGTTTATGAATAGTAGCATATCAAACTCAAAACTCCTTTTTTTACTTAAGTGGTTAGCTATTGTGATGCTTATCTTTGCGATAATGAGTCCTGTAAAAGATGAAACTTATGAGCTAAAACCAAAAAATGGTCATGAGATAGCTATGATACTTGATGCTTCACAATCTATGCAAGCAAGAGGATTTGATAGCTCAAATATAAATCTCACACGATTTGATGTAGTAAAAGAGATAGTTAGTGACTTTATCATAAAAAGAAAAAATGACAATATTGGTTTGGTTGTTTTTGGTACTTACTCCTTTATAGCTTCGCCTTTAACTTATGATAAACATATACTAAGTCGTATAGTTTCTCAACTCCAAATAGGAATGGCAGGAAAATATACAGCACTTTATGAGTCTTTAGCACAGGGTGTAAATCTTTTAAAAATGAGTAAATCAAAGTCTAAAATAGCCATTTTACTAACAGATGGATATAGTACGCCAAATGTAGATAAGATTCCACTTGATGTGGCTATAGATATGGCAAAAAAAGAGGGTATAAAAGTTTACCCCATAGGCATAGGTTCACCCCGTGGTGAAGATGGATATAACGCACCTGTTCTTTTAAAGATAGCTAAGGAGACAGGTGGAGTTGCCTTTGGTGCTTCAAGTGCTACGGAACTTGCAAGTATCTACAAAAAGATAGATGCTTTAGAAAAATCAAAGATAAAAAATGAGAGTTTTTCTTACTTGAAATATTATTATATTTACCCTCTCTTTGTTGGTTTTTTAGCATTGATTTTTTATGTCTTTTTGAGAAATAAGAGAGGAGATAACTAATGAGTTTTTTACATCCTGACATATTATACTTTTTACTTCCCCCTGTGTTGATCCTTTTTGGGTTTTTACTTACTCAAAAAGAGCAACATGAAACTTTTTTTTCTAAAGAAGTGGTAGATAAGCTTCGTATTTCATCAAACAGTTTTTCTTTAAGAGTAAGAAATGTTTTCTTCTTCCTTATCTCACTTCTTCTAGTTCTTGCTTTAGCAGAGCCAGTTATCAAAGAGGGGAAAGTTGAGGTGAAGGCAAAAAGTGCAGACATCATGCTCTCCCTTGATATATCTGATTCTATGTTAGCAGAAGATATTTACCCAAACCGTTTAAAAGCTGCAAAAGAGAAGGCAATGGAGTTGTTAAAATTAGCACCAAATGAGAGAATAGGGGTGATAGCTTTTGCTAAAAACTCATATCTTGTTTCTCCTCTTAGTTTTGATCATGATGCTGTTGGATTTTTGCTTCGTAAGTTAAATACTAATTCTATCACAGAAAAAGGGACTAATTTCTTGAGTATGTTAGAAGTCGTAAATAAAAGCATAAAAAAAGAGTCTAAAAAATATCTTCTGATACTTAGTGATGGTGGTGATAATGATGATTTTAGCAAAGAGATAGCTTATGCAAAAAAGAACAATATAGTAGTTTTTGTTTTAGGGATAGGAACTATTAAGGGTGCGCCTATCAAAAGAAAAGATGGTAACTTTATAAAACAAAATGGAAAAATCATCATCTCAAAATTAAATGAAAATATCTCAAAACTTGCTACAAAAACAGGTGGTGTTTACATACAAAATGTTCTCTCAAACAAGGATATAAAAACAATGCTAAGCGAGATAGAAAAACATAGTGTAAAAAGAGAATTAAAATCAGAAGAAGTGGAGAGATTTGAGGCTCTTTTTTACTATCCTTTAGGTTTAGCCATCTTACTTCTTCTTATCGCAACTTCGTCTATGTTTAAACGAAAAGGGGTGGTTTTAACTGCCTTTGTTCTTTTAGGACTTTTTTCACAAGAGAGTAGGTTAAACGCAGATGTTTTAGACTTCATGAAGTTGGATAATGCAAAAAAAGCTTATGAGGCTAAGGATTATAAAAAATCAGCTGATATTTATGAAAACTATGCAAAAAAGAGTGATAACCAAGAGAGTTACTATGATGCGGCAAATGCAATGTATAAAGAAAAAAAGTATAAAGAAGCTATAAAGTCTTATGAAAAATCAAGTTTTAAAGACAAGGTAAAAGAGGCAAAGAAATACTCTAACATTGGTAATGCTTATGCAAAACAAGGCAAAATGAAAATGCTTGAAAAAGCAGTCGAGTCGTATGAAAAATCTTTAAAACTAAAAGAGGATAAAGATACAAGAGAAAATCTGGAGGCTGTTAAAAAAGCACTAAAACAGCAAAAAAAGAAAAATAAACAAAATCAAAAAAAGAGTAAGGACAACAAAAAGAAAAAGGATAAGAAAAACAAAGATAAAAAGAACTCTAAAGATAATAAAAAATCAAAGGACAATAAAAAATCAAAGGACAATAAAAAGTCTAATGACAAAAAAGACTCTAAAGATGGCAAAAGTTCTGATAAAAAATCAGATAAGAAAAAAGATAACAAAAAGAACTCTAAGAAATCTGATAAGAAAAAACAAGAACAAAAGAAGAAAGATAAAAAAGATAAGCTTAAAGAGTTAGGTAAGCAGGATAAGAAAAAAGATAAGTCTAAAGGCTCAAATAGCAAACAAGCTACAGCTCAAAAGGGAAAAATGAGTAGTGCTGAAGAAGCTAAGTGGCTAAAAAAACTAAATCAACAGCAAAACAGTTATATGTATATGCTAAACAAAAAAACTCAAGAGAAGGAGAATCCAAATGAAAAACCTTGGTAAGATGATTTTACTACTTTCCTTAGTGCCTAGTGCAATTTTTGCAAGTGTAGTCGCAAGTGTGGATTACAGTAGTGTTAGTGTTGGAGAGACTGTTACATACTCAATAAAATCAGATGGAAACAATATACAAAGACCAATGCTAAATAGTATATGTGGTACTAATGTCCTATCTACTTCATCTCAAACAAACATAGAGATGATAAATGGGAAATACAATAGAACTAAGATACTAAGTTATAAGTTTATGCCTAGAAAAAGTTGTGTTATAAAGCCTTTAGATGTTGTAGTGGATGGAAAAACACAAAAAACAAATGCTATAAAAGTTGAAGTAAAACCTGCAACACAAGATATAAATGCAGACTTTGTGATAGAGTTAAAAACAGATAAGAAAGAGGTCTATGTAGGTGAGCCTTTTACCATGAGTATGCTTATAAAACAAAAACATACTGCTCAAGCACTTGATAGTAAATTTGTAGCACCAGACATGAAAGGTTTTTGGAAAAGTGGTGAACCAAAACAAGAAAAATATAATGATGGGTCATTTACTGTTACTAAACTTACTTATAAACTATCAGCTCAAAGAGAGGGTAAACTTATAATCTCTCCTGCTCAACTTGCTATCGCTTCAAGGGATAACTCAAGAGATATGTGGGGCTCTTTTATGCAAAACATGAGATGGAAAAGTTATTTCTCAAATAGCTTAAGTATTCAGGCAAAACCTATCCCAGATGGAGCTAAATACATAGGTGATTTTAGTATAAACGCAAGAGTTGATAAAAGAGAGATAAATCCAAATGAAGCTGTAAATGTAAAGATAGAAGTTGTAGGTCAAGGAAATCTTGAAGATATACAGAGCTTTAAACCATACATAAAAGGGGTAAGTGTCTTTGATGAAAAACCAGTTATCCTTGGCAATAAATTTCAAGAAAAACTTGCTCTTGTTGGTGATAATGATTTTGTAGTGCCTTCGTTTACTCTGACATTTTTCAATCCTAAAACAAAAAGAAAAGAGACTATATCTACAAAAGAGATAGCAATAAAAGTCAATGGTGCAAAACTGCATGAAACTCTTCATATGAAGAAAAGCGATACAAATGATGAAGTAAAGGTTACTAAACCTATAAAAGTTGTAACAGGCAAAACAGTATCTGCTATAGAAATTATCTTGATATTTATCTTAGGTTTAGCGAGTGGTGTAGTTATCATGATAGTAAAACCATGGAGTAAGTTTAAAAGAAAAGAGTCTATCGATATAAAAGATGAAAAAAAGCTTTTGATAAAACTCATGCCTTTTAGTGAAGATAAAAAAGTGCAAGAGATAATCGATATTTTAGAGCATAATATGTATCATGAAGATAAAAAAAGTATTGATAAAAAGTTACTAAAAGAGATACTCTATAAATCATAAGTTAATGTATATGAGAGGTTTGCTCTCTCATATATAATCTTAAAGCCTATCTTATTGAGTTTAGAGATATAAACACGAAGAGTTCCATCACTTGAACTCTCTAGGTAGTCTAAAATCTCCTCTTTGTTTAAAGGAGTGCCTATCTTAGATAAAAAATACTCTACAAGTTTTGCTTCATTTGGGGAGAGTTTTACCCTTGTTTTTTTGTGATACAACTGTTTTGATGCTGTATGAAAATACAAATCTTTATATAAAATAATCTCTTTTTTGATATTGTAGAGTTTTTTTAGTTGGTATTCTACTCGTATTTTTAACTCTTGTAGATTTATAGGTTTGATGATGTAGTCATCTGCGATTTCAAACACTTGTTTTAGGTGATGAATGTCATAATACTCATCTGTAAAAAGTGTGATTGTTTTATCACCTACATTTTTAAGTTCTTTACAGGCATCATGATAATAATAGTTTAACAAATAAATGTCATACTTATTCGCATAAGTCATATTGTAAAAATCTTCTATATTGTAAGCAACATCAACCTTATAAGAGATTAGTTCATTGCTAATAGTTTGGACTAAATCTAAATCAGCAAGTAATATTTTATACATAGTTACTTGCTGGTTCTCGCAATGACATTGTTTGGGTCTAAGATGAGAATACTTTCTTCTACGCCTTTATAATATTTATTGTTTGTTGCTTTATAGCTTAAAAATAGTTGCTCTAAAAATAGTGTGTCAGTAGGGTATAGTCGTAACATTTTTTTACTTACTGAGATTGCTATTTTATACTTTTTTTGAGCATTCAATGCTTTTATCATATAAAGATTTGCATAGTAGTTATAATAATCAACTTTTAAAAGTTCTGTTGCTACATTTTGGGCTTTTTCAAAGGAGTAAGTTGCCAAATAGACACGAATTAACCCAAGCTTTGGTTCAAGTGCTTGGGTATTTAAAAGTGATGCTTTTTTATAATATTTTTCAGCAGTATTATACTGTTTTTGCATATAGAATAACCAAGCAAAACGCAAGTTTAGCGTATATCCATTGGGATATTTTTTAGATAAAGGGGCTAAGATTTTTATAGCCTCCTTGTATCGTCCAACCTGTTCATAGTCATAAGATTTAAAATAAGCACTCTTTATACTCTTAAATTCTTCGCTAGAAGATAACAAGGAGATTGTAAATAGGAGTAAAAGTACTGTTTTTATCATTAGTAACTATAACTCATTGAGATAACAGCAATAGAGCTAGTTCCTTCAGGAAGTAGAACTAAAGTAGTGGCATAATACTCTTGATAGTTGTTTTTAGCATAACTTATATCTGCTTCAAGCTTTGGTGTGAAGTAGTATCCTACTTTAGCAGTATAAGCACTTTTTAGTAAATCTTTTGTGTTATAAACAGTAAAACCACCATCTTTAACACCACTTCTCATCTCTCCACCATTATACTTTAGCGTTGTATAAAACTTTTTATATCCTAAAGTATCTGAGATTTCAAATGATGAATAGCTTGAATTTTTATAATCATTTGCTTTTATAAAGTTTCCTATAAGTGAGATAGTATTTTTAGTATTTATGCTAAATGCTTTTGAGTGCATTATTTTAGGGCTTATTTGTAAAACACCAACCTTTGTTTCTGATGTACGAGATGTATCGTTGAAAGCATGTCTATAGTAAGAGTAGTAAGTATCAACACCATAAGTAAGTTTGTTATAACCAAACCATTTGTAGCCTTCAACCCCTAAAATACCAGTATATCCATCAGCTAAATCTTTGATAGCACCTGTTTCATTATCGTTTATATAGTGTAAACCAGCACTCCATGCAAAACTTTTATAAAACTTGCCATATTTAAGTGTAATATCATGCTGTTTTAGGTCTGGTATAGTTCCATCTTTATAATTAATCTGTGTGTATCCATAAGAAAACTCAAGTAAATAGTTTAAATCCCCTACACTTGAGTAAAATCCTACAAGTTTTGCCTTGTCTTTAATCGACTTTGCACTACTTGAATCATAGTTGATTGTACCAATATATGGTGTTACTGTTTTTACTTCTGCCATAACTGCAGTTGTTGTTAGCAAACCTGCTAAAATAATTTTTTTCATCTTCTATCCTCATATTAAATTTAATTCGACATCATTGTATCTGATGTGTGTGAAGCCTTTGTGAATAGCACTTAAATGCACAACTCCAAAGTCTGAAACTATCTTATTTGTATCATAAAAGTAGGTATGTTCCATTTTGTAAACATCTTTTTTTATTGTCGAGGCTAATTCTATCAAAATCTGCTTAAATTTTGACTTTAGTAGATATACTGGTAGATAATCCCTATAAGTTACTCCTAGCGTCTGAACAAATGGCGTTCTTGGTGCTAAGATAAATAGCCATTTCAAATGAGAATCTTTTCCTACATAATTATAAAAATAAAACTCTTTTAAATCATTATAAAAATATAGTTTGTTTTTCTCTTCATCTTCAAGAAAGAACGCACCATATTCATCCATTTTTACAATAAAACTTACTTCTCCCTTTTTTACTCCTTTTTCAAGAATTTCATATCGAAATATATCATCTAAGATGTAGATAAACCGTGAGCTTATACTTTTATCTAAAACTGCTGAGTATATACTTTCTCCTAGTTTTGGTAGGGTATTTAAAAGAAGTTTATCTTCTTGAAAATATTCACTAAAACAAAACTTTTGTGTAAAACCACCAAGTAATCCTAACTCTTGTACTTGAATATGAATATGTGGTTGGGGAGAATATCCACTATTTCCACATTTTGCGATAATATTATTGTTTTGAATATATGCTCCTACTTCCACACTTATAGAGTATTGCATAAGGTGGCTAATCTCCACAAAAAACCCATTATCACTTTTGATGATAATATAATTTCCCCAGTTGTTAATAGTATCTACCTCACCAATAATATTATCAACTAAATCATGTCTCATAGCAACCACATAGCCACTCGTTGGTGCAAGTACGGATTCACCAAAGGCATAATAGTCTTGAAGCTGTAAACCTCGGTTTTTATAGCTTTTTTTACCATCTTTTTTCACAAAATCATAAGCATATTTATACCTTCCTTTATGTGTCCATTCTCCATCAAAAGCTTGATAGACACTCCACTTACCTGAAAAAGGCAAAGATATTTTTGCTCTAAGTTCCCCAAAACGAAAAATCTTACTCAAATAATTTGAAAGAGACTCTTCTGGAGTTGATTTTATCTCAGCATTAAACTCTTTATAGTAAATCAAAGAGAGCATAAAGATAAAAACAATCACGGTAATGTTAAAAGGCAGAGTAAAGACAGGAATAGCGTAGTAGTTAAATAAAATGCCAATCGCATCTGTTAAAACAACACTCATAGCCACACCCATCAAAGCTAAGATAAAATTTTTGAGTGTCGGCAAGAGAAACACCCCACAAAGAGCAATAGCAACTAAAATATAGTTAAACGCATAGCCATCATGAAGTGCTTGTGTAAAAGAGCCAAGTAAAAAACTATGTATTCCCACCCCTGCATAAAAACCAACCAATGCCATAATCGCAGTAATACGAGAAAAGTATAAGACTAGCAAAAACATCGCTATCCCTGCTATATTTGAAGGCAAGAAAAATATAGTTCCAAATGATTTGAAAAAGGCACTTATGATAAGAGGTAAACTTATGTCATATCTAGCACTGTTGTTTACAAGTGTTGAGAGCAGTCCTGAGTATTTGAGTGAGGCAAGATAGACAAACATCGTTACAATAGAAAAAGGCAAAGAGAGTATAGGGATTTTATAGAGACTAAAAAGGCGATTGAGCATAAAAGAGAGCATAAAAGTAAAAGAGGAGACGATAGCAATAAGTGCGATACTCATCAGTGAAGGAGAAAAAATATATCCTATCCCCATCCCTACAAGTAAAGAGTTATAGATGTAAAAACCCTGTGCTAAGTAAGCCTCTTTAAACTCTAAATACTCTGCAAATAAAATAGCAAAAGCAACAGCAACAAGCCCACTGATAGCAACCGATGGATTTACAAAAGTAATGACTAAGAGTGCGAGACCTGCATACTTGTTATTTAAAAATAGTAAGGCACTATAAGGTTTTAATGCACTATAAACAAGACTTTTATAATTTTCCATCTTCTTTTTTATACCTCTTTATAATTGACTGTTGCCAAATCATCCACATCTTTAATAACTCGTGCTTCTCCATCTGTGTCTATCATAACTACTGCTGGTTTATAGCGAATAAACTGCATCGCTTGGGTATAATTGTAAGCACCCACTGGAGAGATAGTAAGGACACTACCTCTATCAAGAGCAGGTAACATGAGATGCTCTTCAATCACATCAATATTCATACAAAGAGGACCATTGAGCATTGATGGCTCATTATCCCCCTCATAATGTTTATCAAGTTCGATGTTGAAGTTATACCATGTTGAAGTATAAAGGAGGTTTACACCAGCATCTAAGATATACCCTTTTTTCCCATCTGGAAATCTTTTATATCCATGAACAGAGGTAAGTAAATATCCTGCTTCATCTATCATCGCTCGACCTGTTTCAAGGTAGAGTTTTGGAAGTTTTTCACTTCTGTTATTTGCATAAATCGCCTCTGTAATCGCTTGTGCATAATCATCTGCCGTTGGGACGATAACATCTGCTGATTGATAGACACCTTTAAGGTTTGATTTACTCGCAAAGCCACCACCAAGGTCAATATACTCTATCTCAGCATTAAAATCATTTTCTACTTGTGATTTAAGTTGCATAATTTTTGTAGTAGCCAACTTGTAAGCATTCTCATCAAGCATAAAAGTTCCGATATGTGAATGAATACCGTTTAAGTAGAGCTTCCCACCATCATACATGCGTTTTATCGCTTCATAAGCATCTCAATTCTCATAGTTAAAACCAAAACGAGACCATTGAGGATATGTTCCTGTATCCATGTTGATACGAATAGCAACTGGAATCTGCATATCTAATTCATCTGCAATTTTTTCCAAATCATTCAGCTCAAAAAGATTATCCACATGAATTTTTGCACCCTCTTGCACGGCAATTTTTAAGTCCTCATAAGGTTTATATGGACCATTGAAAATGATGTCTTTTCCTTCAATCCCTAAAGCTCTTGCTTTTTGGTACTCAAACTCACTCACGACTTCAGCAATCGAGCCAAGGTTATGGAACACTTTACAAATCTCATTGAGATAGTTAGTTTTATAACTCCATCCAAAAGTGACATCAGGATAACGAGAACTAAAGGCAGAGTAGAGTGTATTGTATTTCTCTTCTATCTGTCTTTGTGAAAAAACAAAAATCGGACTTCCGTATTTTTCAGTGAGTTCATTGACACTTACGCCATCTATCTCTGTACGGATATTTTGTGTTTTGAGGGGACTTCCATATTTTGAAGCCATTGCAAATTCTATTTTATTAATCGTTGGTTTTTCGTATTTTACTTCGCTCATTTTATAATTCCTTTTTTGATAATAGTTGCATATAGTCTGTAAAATCAGTCACAAGCTCTTGCGTGTATCTGACATACATCTTGTTTTGTGGATATTCTAGGATTGGTTCATTCTCCACACCTTCCATAATATCCACAACCATCTGTGGTAGATTGACACCAATCTCTGTTGCAAAATGTACCCAAGCTGGAAAACGAGGGTTAATCTCTATCATAAAGACTTGGTTCAT
>JALTUB010000262.1 GCA_027047745.1 Sulfurimonas sp. | reverse complement strand
AATGGCTTTCTGCAGACAGTTCATTTGCCGGGAAATAGTTGAAAAGTACCGAGATAACCGACTGCGCATTTTCCACCAGTTTTGTGGTATCATAACGTTTTTCGCGGTTACGTTCCAGATATTGCATTTCGCCCTGCATCTCTTTTGCCAGCCACTTTTCCACACGGGCGGCATCCCGGCTCAGAAGTTCGGCTTTGGAAATACCACAGGCAAAAAAGCCCAGCTTCTTTGCTTCCGCTTTAATCCGGTCGCTCAATTGTACTTTTTGCAGGCTGTGGAGTGGCATCGATTCAAAAATTTGATAATAAAACCGGACTGTCAGTCTTCTTTTTGGGCAATCACACCACTGCCGATGCAGGTTCTTTCCTCACGGTCGTAAAGTACGGCAAACTGCCCTGGTGCAATACCCGAAATCTTTTTATCCGAAACAATCCGTATTCCTTTTTCATCGCGAACCAATTCGCCAACAGTAAATTCCGGCTGATGCCTGATTTTAAATTTTATCTCTTTCAGGCCGGAATAGTCGTGGTTGGGATTCAAAAGATGCAGATTCTCTAACCGGATAATGTCATCGTACTGGCTGATGGGATCGTAACCATTGGAAACATAAACAATATTTTTCTGCGTATCTTTTTTCACCACAAACCAGGGACCGCCGCCCAGCCGGAGGCCACGCCGCTGCCCGATGGTATGAAACCAGAAGCCTTTGTGTTCGCCCAGTATTTTGCCGGTTTCCAACTCAACGATTTCCCCCGGTTTCTCGCCCACGTATTTCCGGATAAAATCGGTGTAATTTATTTTTCCCAGAAAACAAATCCCCTGGCTGTCAGGACGGTGTGCGCTCGGTAATTTCATCTCTTCGGCCATTCTGCGTACTTCTCTCTTTTCCAGTTCACCGATGGGAAACATGGCTTTTTCTAATTGGTCGTGTGAAATTTGTCCCAGAAAATAGGTCTGGTCTTTTACACGGTCTGCGGCAGTGCCGAGAAAAGCACCTTCTTCCGTTTCGTATCGCGTGGCATAATGTCCGGTGGCGATACGGTCGAAATCTTTTCCGTGCCGGTCGTTGAAAGCGCCGAATTTGATTAGCAGGTTACACATCACATCCGGGTTGGGGGTGAGTCCCTGTTTCACGCTCTCCATGGTATATTTTACCACCGTTGACCAGTATTCTTTTTGTAAATCGACCACGTCGAAACGACAACCATATTTTT
>JALTUB010000261.1 GCA_027047745.1 Sulfurimonas sp. | reverse complement strand
AAGTAAGGAGTTAGTATGAGATGGATTTTTTTGGTTATTATGGGTTTTGGTATTTTGAATGCACAAATTGTTAAAACTTCTAAAAATACAATAACAGATACTACTACAAAACTGCAATGGCAAGACAGTAATGATGTTAAAACTATAACAAGGGATTGGAAAGGTGCTATTAAATATTGTAAAAATTTAACACTTAATGGACACCATGATTGGAGACTTCCAACTATAAAGGAAATGAAAAGTATAAAATTGTATAAAGATGGTATTCCTGGAATGGTTGACGGTTTTAAAAATAATACTTATGGTGCTTATTGGTCATCAACACCCTACAAAGGTTATCCTAAGTTTGCATGGGGCTTGAATTATTATAGCGGTTTTGTCGGATATGTGATAAAAAGCTATAAAGGCCATGTAAGATGCGTTAGGAGTGTTAAGTAAACAAAAGATCACCAATCTTTGGTGGTCTTAATCTGAAAGATTTAAGTTTGAGGGCTGCCGGTGATAGATAAAAAGATATATGTACTCAGTGAGAAAAGATATAAAGGCGCACAGAATTTAGCTGTTATTAAAATAATTTTTTTAAATGTTAAAGTTGATTTAAACCCTTTTGACGCTTTAATATTTACTTCAAAAAATGCTGTAAAGGCTATCAACAATATTAGTCAATTATGGAAATCTAAAGAGATATACTCCATAGGAAAAGGTACGAGTGAAGCTGTGCTGAATATGAATGTAAAACCAACATATACAGCAATAAGCTCATACGGAGATAATTTTGCAAAAGAAATTATACCTTTTTTGAAAGAGAAAAAAGTTTTATTCTTAAGAGCTGAAATTATAACTTCAAAGCTAAATACTATTTTGCTAAATGAGAGTATTGATTTAGATGAAAAGATAATTTACAAAACTGTTTGTAATGATATGCTAAAAACTTTTCCCGAAAAGCACTCGGTAATTATATTTTCTTCTCCATCTACTATCGAGTGTTTTTTTAAAAAATTCACATGGGATAACAGTTATAAAGCAGTTGCAATAGGAGAGAAAACAGCCTCTTTTATACCTAAAAATATAAAATATACTATTTCTAATGAGCAAACAATCACTTCTTGTATTAAATTGGCAAAAAACCTATTGTAAATTAAGCCAAAATGGTGTAAAATACTATCAGTAATTATCCTGAGTGATTCGACACCTGCTCATACATGAGGGTCCAACA
>JALTUB010000260.1 GCA_027047745.1 Sulfurimonas sp. | reverse complement strand
AAATATCGATCGATCGGTAAAAAGGTAGAAAAATGGAAGATTTATTGGAAAAATCGGAAGTAGAAGAGACACTTTCTCGTAGAAGTTTCTTAAAAAAAGCAGCATATACTGCTCCAGCAATCATAACTCTTGGTGCATTAAATGCTCATGCAGATGCAACTCCAGGTAGTAGTGTTTTTACTATAAATACATATAGTGGAACAGCTGTTACAGGTAGTACAACAGTTACTGGACACAATGGTGTTGTTGACTCTGGTACAACAGTATATGGTCCTTATACTAATGCTTCTACTGCAACAGAAGTTAATGCAAATACTTATCACATATGGGATAACTTCAAGCAATTTTTTGCAGGTATTAATTAACTAAATGATATATGGTCTTCATCTTCTCTTCTCAAACGAGAAGATGGATCATTATACTTCTAATGCCATTAAAATTATCGAAGACACATCATTAGACAATCTAACTTATCCTTTTACATTTATTTATCAAAACAATCAAGAGCGTAATGTTACATTGGCAACAGATAGAGAATTTACACAACCTAGTTTAGAACAAAAATGGCTTTTTCATGTCGAAAATGTTATAAGTTTTTCATGGAAAACCCAAGGTGGACAAATATCTTATCGCTTTTTAGAAGTAGCAACAGAAGATATTTTTCGATTTTGGCTATATCATTTAGTTTTACCTATCTACCTATCCATAGCTCAAACTTATAAGTTTCTTCACTCTGGGGCAGTAGAGGTAGATGAAAAAACCATTCTTTTTATGGCACCCTCACATGGAGGAAAATCAACTCTAACAGACTATTTTCTTCAAAAAGGACATCCTCTTGTAACAGATGATAAGATGGCAACTTTTGAAAAAGATGGAGTTTACTATGCTGTTCCGTCTCATCCTTATCATAGACCATTTCGTACAACAGAAGTTCTTGGGCATTTTTGTGAAAATTCAGCTACCAAAGCAAGACCTATACATGCTATCTATATGCTTAAAAAAGAAGAACCTGATGCTGAGATTATTATCAGAAAGCTAAAGGGAGTGGAAAAGTTTAGCCGTCTTCATGAAGGTGGAGAGATGAATTTTTCATTTTTCTCTCGTGATTATGTGGCATATTTGGCTGGTTTAGCAAATAAAGTAGATGTTTATGAGATTTCAATACCTCATGATCTAAAACGCTTAGAAGAAGTTTATCAAACTATTAGACTCCATTT
>JALTUB010000259.1 GCA_027047745.1 Sulfurimonas sp. | reverse complement strand
TGATGGTGGGGTTATGGACTCATTTAGTATCTGTAGTTTTCTTAAACGCCATGATGAGCTTCATCAATATGGTGAGGATGTAGAACTAAGTGGATATAGTTATTTTTATGAAAAACTAACTGAGTGGATAAAGAATCAACTAAACACCCAAGAAGATTTTGGTCCACTTGAAGAGTTAAGTAGATATATCGCAGAGTGTGACTATCCAAGTAAAGCTATCATAAGCATAGGTGCTACAAGATATACTGAGTATGGAGAAAGCACTTTTTTAAACAAAGGTGATGAAGTGATTATAGTTGTTTATAACAATAAAATATCATCTTTAGATAGTATTGTAAATGCAATAAAAACAGACACTTATAACACTGAAAGCATGAGTGTTTTATCTCAAAAAGTTATCTAAATGAGTAGAGGCAAAAAACTAGATATTTTCATCGGTGCTGACATAAAAGATGATTGGGCAGAAGTTCAAACGCCACGGAAATCTACTATCTCTAAAGAGATAAAAGAACCACAAAAGCACTTTCTAGTTTTTGCCAAAGAAAAAAGAAGAGGAAAAACCGTCACTCTTGTTGGTGAATTTCAAATATCCAAAGAGGATGCAAGTAAAACTCTTAAATCCCTAAAAAAGAGACTCGGTTGTGGTGGAAGCTACAAAGAGGGATGGATGGAATTTCAAGGCGAACTAAAAGATAAACTTCGCCCTCTTTTAGTTAAAGAAGATTTTAGATTTAAACATGGTCACTAAGCACTAACTTCATCAATAGAACTCGTTGTCGCCTCACTTACATTTGAGGTTATAACATATCTGTCTCTTCCACTATCCTTTGCCTCATATAACATCTCATCAGAACGAGAAATCAAAATCTCATTATTTAGAGATTCATCTGCCATGCAACAGACAACACCTATAGAAATAGTAAGATATTCATTAACTATTGAACCCTTATGTTCAATCTTTTTACCTCGTATCTCATCGCCTATATCACGGGCTAGTTTTGCACTACTTGATTCATTTGTTTTGGTTAGTAAGACTCCAAACTCTTCCCCACCTAGTCTAAATACATAATCGTTAGGGCGTTTAAGTGTATCTTTTAGGGTATTTGAGACCTCTTTTAAAGCGTTATCACCTTCTACATGACCATAAGTATCGTTATATTGTTTAAAGTAGTCTATATCTAACATCATAAATGTTATATAGCTTTTATCTCTTTTTGC
>JALTUB010000258.1 GCA_027047745.1 Sulfurimonas sp. | reverse complement strand
TGAGTAAGCTTACCGTCCATTGGTTCATGATTTCTTCCTTGTTTTTGTTTTTGGCGCTGCCTTTTGAGAATTTTGTCAGCAGGGCCGATAGTACGATGCCGGCTATAGGTAAAGAAGCTTTTTCCGTGGTTTCCACCAAATCCATGTAGTGGATGGTGTGCAGGCCGAAATAGGAATTGTACCGCCACATGGGCAGCTTGTTGAAATAAATGTATTCCGGCCCTTCTTTTTTGGATTCGCGCCAAAGGGCTTTTCCGCGCCACAGCTTTTTGTCCAACGTCATGATGAGGAATCCGGTTTTGGGATTTTTCAGTACGTTTTCCTTGCTTTTGCCTTCGGTAAACTGCCCCCACATCACTTCCTCCGGTCCGTTGGCTTGCAGGGTGGTGATCAGGGTGATATGGGGCAGTCCGGCTTCATTGACGGTGGCCAGCAACCCGATTTTGCTTTCCGGTTTGAAAGCTTCAATATCTTCGGGACTGAATTGTGTTTTTGTCTTCATCTTTTTTGTTTTTTGTTTGTTACAACTGGTCCAAGCGGACGCTTGAACCAGTTTGTTTAAACCAAGCGGACACTTGAACCAGTTTTTTTTAATGAACCAGTTTTTTAAATGAATAGTTCAAGCGTCCGCTTGGACTTCATTATTCATCATCCGGCAAGCCGGTAATGCGGCAATAGTCCACCGGTTTGGGTTCGTTTCCTTTTTTTGAAACGATGGTTTCTTTTGTTTTGGCCGAACCGGTCCATAAAACTTCCGTGCCGTTGGCTCCCAGGCTATTTTTGGCTGTTTGCGTCAGGCGATCCAGTTGTTCGGCTTCCATCAGATCATATTTTTCAAAAGCCCACCGGGTTCCCAGGCGCAGGTATTTGTCGTTGCACAGGTTGTTGAAAGCACACAGCTCCCAGCGGTCGGCGTGCGGGTTGTTTTCGGCCAGGAATTTGCCAATGCCGGCTATGTTTTCCACGGTAGCCGTGGCATCGGGGATTACCGGTGTCCGTATCCACAAAGCGGATGGCTTTCCGTGGATTTTCATCCATTCGGAAATGGTAAGCAGGTTGTTCAGGACCTTTTCGTTGGGGCTTCCGGTAAATGTCCGGTGCTTCTCGCTGTCGATCTCTTTGATGTCGTAGAGCAACAGATCGGTGTAAGGCAATACTTTTTCGTATGCGGCCGGGGGCGCCACGCCACAGGTGTCCAGTGCCGTATGGATACCATTCTC
>JALTUB010000257.1 GCA_027047745.1 Sulfurimonas sp. | reverse complement strand
CCGTTGGCGTGCATTAAAGACAACAGAGTAACATTGGAAAATAAAATTCCAAATCAAAATAATATGATTTAACTTTGTCGATAGATAAATTTTGAATAATGGGAAAAACGACAAAAATAAAAGTTGAAGAAAAATTAATCTCGATTGTAAAAAAAGACGAGCAAGATTATATTTGTCTGACTGATATGGTAAGAGATGAAGAAGGAAGTGACCATATCAGAAATTGGATGAGAAATAGAAATACTGTTGAATTTATTGGATTATGGGAGACTTTGCACAACCCAAATTTTAAACCTGTCGAATTCGACACCTTTAGAAAACAAGCAGGTCTGAATAATTTTAATTTGACACCAAAAAAATGGATTGAAAAGACAAATGCAATTGGTATTATTTCAAAATCTGGACGATACGGTGGAACTTATGCTCATAAAGATTTGGCATTTGAATTTGGAGCATGGATTAGCCCAATGTTTAAACTATTGCTAATTAAAGAATTTCAGCGTTTAAAAGAGATTGAAACAAACCAATACAATTTGGAATGGAATGTAAAGCGGATTTTAAGCAAAACAAATTACCTTATCCATACAGACGCAATTAAAGAACATATCATTCCAAAGAAAAATTACACAAAAAGCGATGAATGGATTGTATATGCCGAAGAAGCAGACTTACTGAATGTTGCAATGTACGATTGTAAAGCAAAAGACTGGAGAGAAGCTAATCCAAAACATGCAGAAAAAGGATTGAATATTAGAGACTTTTCAAGCATAAACGAATTGGTTGTTTTATCGAATCTTGAAAACGCTAATGCAATAATGATAAATGAAAATATTGATAAAGTAAACAGATTTAAACAATTGAAAAAAATTGCAAAATCACAATTAAAAACATTGGATAATCAAGACTTTATAAAATCATTGAAAAGACTTAACGAAACAACTTTTATTAATGAAGAAAAAAGACTGAAAAAGAAATAACGACACGCCAACACAGGCTCATAGTGCATACCGCAAACCATTGTAAATATGAAGATTAAGCGTTATGAAGATAAAGGTAAACAGGAAAATATATCGTTGAAACTGCGGCACGCACCATAGCCCAAACCGTTGTGCCGCATACTGACGAAACACTACAACTATGGGAAAAAATGATAAATTGAGAGAACAGATTTTTGAAATAATAAAAAATCAACTTAGAGATAATGACCCACCTGAGACTAAAGAAACAT
>JALTUB010000256.1 GCA_027047745.1 Sulfurimonas sp. | reverse complement strand
TCACAAAAAAGCATCTCCCACCCATGAAAGATTAGGACAACTTTTTTTAGCCCTATGCCTTGGTTTGTGTACTGAGTTACTAGTGAATCATTTTCATATTTGTTAAGTTGCTCTATCGCTTCAAGTTTTAGTTTTTTTAGAGTTTTTTTATCTGCCTTATCCTCTTTTTTTATATATTTAAACTCTAAAAGCCCTGCAAATTTCACATAAGGATTAAATGGTTTAATCAAAATATCTGCAAACCCTTTGTTAAGTTCCAGTTCTGATTTTACTACATAGTATGGACTAAGTGAAAGATAAGCCATATACATTGACTTTACACTCTGCTCTTTATATATATAGTCTCTTATGCCTGTATTTTCTTTTATCATCTGGGCTAGATAAATAAAGATTTGTAAACTTCCTTCTAATGCAAAAGTTTTCAAATACTCCTCTAGTTTATCACTACTGAGTTGAAACATTTTTTCTAATGCTAAAGTATCTCTTAAAAAATCTATATCAATTCTTTTTACTGTTTCATTTGGTATTTTTAAATTTAAGTCAAGCTCTTTACTTTGGATGGTAATAAGTCCTAAGTAAAACATTAAAGATTTAAAGTTATTTGTTTTTTCTAGATTTAATGCTGAAAAGTCTTGAACAAGATTTGGTACTGAAACGCTATCTCCTGCTATGAGTGTTTGTAGTGTCTCAAAGTTTCCATTGAGCTTCTTGTTTGTATAAACTATGTTTCTAAGCTTTGAGTAGTCACTTCTTACATTTATATCTATCATCTCTTTGGGAAGTTTGTTTGTTTTTTGATATTTATTGATAAAATATAAAATCATATCAGTGTTAAATACTTTTTGATCTGTATCTTCACTAAAGTTATAGTTATTGTACCACTCTTTTAATATCTCTTTATCAACATTAAGTGTATAGTAGTTTAATATCTCATCTAATTCATCTTCATTAAATCCAATCATATCATTAAAACTAGCATCTAAAGATATATTACTTCCTATGTTAAACCCACTTGTAACATCAAACATAGTCATAGGCGTTACACCTGTTATAAACATTCTTTTAAGTGGTGAATCATTACCACTTGTAGCAGTTTTTAAAACTGTAAAAAACTGTTTAAATGATGCAGCTCTTTCGCTTACTAAGTCTAAATACTCTGTTTTTTCTCTAAGAAGTAGTTTGTTTGCGAAGTTGTCGTACTCGTCTATGAGTATCATGAGTTCAAGTTT
>JALTUB010000255.1 GCA_027047745.1 Sulfurimonas sp. | reverse complement strand
AACCGGGAGATGTACCCTCAACCTATGCTGATGTGAGCGGACTCATAGAAGACTTTGGCTATAAACCGAAAACTTCCATAGAAGAAGGAATCAACAAATTTGTCGATTGGTACTTAGAATTTTTCAACATCTGACCTTACACGCTATAATGAGCAGCTTATTATAATGGTAGAGACTAAAGTCCCTGTAAACCCCTTGAAGCTTGCGAAAAGTTAGGACTTTTCGAGAGAAAAATGTGTAAGGTCAATTAATATATCAAAAGGAGTGATAAATGCCCAAACCTAAAATAGATGAAAATATAGGATGCGAAAATGAAGCATGCATAAAAAAGGATAAATGCAAAAGACAAGTTATAGCCAAAAATGGTTCAGCAAAAGAGATTAAAACATTTGGAGGCACAAAAGAAAAAGGATGTAGAAACTTTATCCAAAAGTAATAAGAGCGTTCAAAAATATGCATAAATTAGGTAAAAAAGTCAGGAGCTTAATCCCCTGACTTCGTCACTTTTCCAATTAAAACGACTATTACTATCGCATAGGAGTCTGTCGGATTAACTTAACCAAACAAACAGCAAAAATTGGATAAAATAAAAGATATAAAAAGCTAAAAGAAAGAGAAAAATTACTAATGAAAGCATTTAAAGCATCTGATAGAAATCAACCTTTTTTATTACCACCAAGTATTCAAGACTGGCTACCAGAAAAACACTTAGAGACCACTGCACAACCAAATAAACATCAACCCTATCCAATAAACCTAATTTTTAAAAAATATTTCTTGCCCCAAATCTAAAAATCCATTTTTATTCGTAATTTTTACTGACTTTACTCTGTTTTTCTCTCTATTTCTCATCTATTTCCAACCATTTGTGCTCTCATTCTCTTATGAGCAAATAGTTTTAAATTAGCAGCTATACAAGTAACCGTAAAATTCATATTATTCCGCACCAGTCCAATAAACCTAGTTTTGGATTGATGCATCTGAGTTTTTATCAAAGCAAAGGAGTGTTCCACTTTCGCTCTTACTTTGTGTTTTGGTTTTTCTTCTTTTCTTTGATTCTTCCTCTCTTTATCACTCATCTTTTGAGTTTCTTTGAGGCATACATTGTTTTTTATGTTTTTATCTTCTAATAGTTTATCAACCTCTTTAGATTTATAAGCCTTATCTGCACCCAATGACCCAATATCAACACCTAAACTCTCTATGAATGTTTCGACTATTGAAATATCT
>JALTUB010000254.1 GCA_027047745.1 Sulfurimonas sp. | reverse complement strand
CTTGGCAACATACCCAAACTACGGGGACAGAAAATCGACACCCCTTTTTTGTACGGCATGTTAAAAGAATTTTTGGTTTTTGGCGGATACCCTGAAGTCGTCCTTACCGAAAACGCAAACGAGAAGGTTAAAATATTGACCGGTATTTTTGACCTTTATGCTAAGAAAGACCTTGTTGAATACCTTAATGTCAGGAAAATTTTGAATGTAAAACGGCTTATTGAAGTCCTGTCGGTTAATCACGGCCAAAAAATTAAATATGAAGGGTTGGCTCAAATTTGCTCGTTAAAAGAGTACGAAGTAAAAAATTATCTTGAAATACTTAAAGAAACCTTTCTGGTTACCGAAGTTCGGCCATATTTCACAAACAAAAACAAGGAAATTGTAAAGATACCCAAAATCTATTTCATTGACCCGGGGGTACGGAATTACTTTTTAAATAATTTTATTGCTATCGAAAAGCGTACGGACAGTAGTTTTTTGTTTGAGGGTTTTGTTTTAAGCGAAATGCTCAAAGCAGGGTATTGGAATGTCAAATTCTGGCAGGACAAAAACAAACATGAAGTGGATTTTGTTATTGATAAAATTCACCGGCAGATTCCGGTGGAAATAAAATTTAAAACAAGATTGAAACAAAATGATTTTACCGGTTTAAAGGCTTTCTTAAGACAATACCCGCATACAGGTAAAAGTTTTCTCATCAATCCGGCTGCACAGTACGATGAAGAAACGTTCAACATCAGCGTCAGGTTGCCTTATCTCGTAAACGGAATAACGGATTAACGTTTTTCCCCTTTCTTTTTTCTACCTTTTTTCTTCTTCCGGACGGAAAAACCAAATTTCCCCACAAAATCCCCCAACATGTAATATTTTCCGTGTGCGTAAGCAATAGGCTGTGCTTTAGCGAGATTGAATGCACCGGTTTCGGGATTCAGGTATTTTTTATCGCCGTGCACGGCCACAATTTCGGCCAGGAACATATCGTGTGTGCCCAGTTCAACAACCTGTTTCACAACACATTCCAGATTAACCGGCGATTCTGTAATCAGGGGGGCTTTAACTTTGTCTGCCGCCACGGGATGCAACTTCATTGCTTTGAACTTATCAACATCGCGGCCCGACTTCACCCCGCACCAGTCGGTGGCAAAGGCTAGTTCGCGCGTAGTCAGGTTGATGACAAATTCCCTGGTTTTGCTGATAATGCCATGCGAATGCCGGCTTTTGCGCAACGA
>JALTUB010000253.1 GCA_027047745.1 Sulfurimonas sp. | reverse complement strand
GGTCCATTGAGCATTTCAGTGTTATGTTGTTTGCCCTGATTCTGGCCCAGATTGGAAAAATCTTCACCAGCAAATCCATCAGCCATCATGCCAAATACAAATATGCCATGATTTATTACGGTTGGGCTACCATTGCCACCCTCGCCTCCATGGGCCTTTATCTGGCAAACAGATAAAAAAAGTGCCTAAAATACATCAAGTACTTCAGGCACCTTTTAATTTTCAGGCATTTCGTCAGATCATTTTCTTCGGGTCAACCCATTCGGTAAATTCTTCATCGGTAACAAAACCGAGAGCCAGGGCAGCTTCACGCAAAGTGGTTCCCTCGGCATGGGCTTTTTTGGCAATCTTGGCTGATTTCTCGTAGCCAATGTGCGTGTTCAATGCGGTAACCAGCATAAGCGAGTTTTCCAGATTGAACTGAAGGTTTTTCAGGTTAGCCTGGGCACCGGCAATGGCTTTGTCAGCAAAGGACACACAAGCATCGCCCAACAGACGGGCCGACTGCAACAAATTAGCAATCATCACTGGTTTGAACACATTCAGCTGAAAATGTCCCTGCATACCACCTGTGGTAATGGCCACATCGTTGCCAATCACCTGTGCACAAACCATGGTCAAAGCCTCATTTTGCGTGGGGTTCACTTTTCCCGGCATAATGGAAGAGCCGGGTTCGTTGGCAGGAAGGTTCACTTCGCCAATGCTGCATCGAGGCCCTGAGGCAAGATAACGGACATTGTTGGAGATATGCATCAGACTCACTGCCAGCTGTTTCAGCGCTCCTGAAGTTTCCACCACGGCATCGTGAGCAGACAATGCTTCAAATTTATTGGGAGCAGTAACAAAAGGAAATCCCGTCAGTTCGGCAATTTTCTGAGCTACCTTTTCATCATAACCTTTCGGGGTGTTCAGTCCTGTTCCCACGGCTGTTCCGCCCAAAGCCAGCTCTGTCAGATGGCTCAGCGTAGCTTCCAAAGCTTTCAATCCGTGATCGAGCTGAGAAACATATCCCGAAAACTCCTGTCCCAGTGTCAGCGGTGTGGCATCCATCCAGTGGGTACGTCCTGTCTTGACATAGTCTTTAAACTCTTCAGATTTCTTTGCCAACATATCACGCAGATGTTTCACGCCCGGAATAGTAACTTCCATGAGCATTTTATAGGCGGCAATATGCATGGCCGTAGGAAAAGTATCATTGGACGACTGTGATTTGTTGGCATCGTCGTTGGGATGA
>JALTUB010000252.1 GCA_027047745.1 Sulfurimonas sp. | reverse complement strand
TTTGTATCTTTCATATTAACTTCGATTGTTTGCGTTATGCCCTCGCCTGCTCCCTCTGTTACAATATGCGGACTTGATTTTTTACCCACTCCTAGCTCGTAAATTTCAGTATGAGCCTTTATAAGCTTGTCAACAGTCCACATGCTTTGTGCTTCTGCTTTGGCTCTTAATTCGTTTACCCTTGCTATAACTTTGCTGTTAGATGCTAACCGTGAGGCATACTCCCATACTGTTTTATCTTTTAGTCTGCTTGTGCTATAAACTGCCCTATAAGCTTCTGTTGCGTTTCCACATTCAAAATATTTCAAACAAAATTTTTCCTGCTTTTGTGTTAGCTTTTTCATATTCATAGCTCCTTATATTTGTGAGGGTCTCTAAACATCAGGTAACTTAATTTGCACTCTAAATGCTGCTTATGTTTTTCTACTGCTCGCCTTTGCTCTTTGTAATAATCAAACATTTTTTTATTGTAGTATCTAGCTGCCTCTTTACGTTTCATCGGTTGAGCTTTATTTATAACTTTGATTGTTTGTCTCCATACACCCTTATACAATTCCATACTGTCTTGTTCTAGCTGTAAAGCTTCTCCATACGTCAGTCCGTCTCTTATTCCGTCAATAACTCTCATAGCTATATCTCCCTGAAATCTATATGCTTACCAAACTTATTTAAAAAAAGTTTCTTTTTGAGATTATAAACATCTGTTTTAAAGCCTTTTACGTCCTCGACAATACATTGACAGTCTTTTTGATACATAAAATCTGCTATATATGTTATTTGTCTTATTTGCTTATCGTTGTGTTTAAAACTATCTTGTAGTACAAAAGTCGGCTGTAATTCTAAATTAGCGATTTGTTTTGCTCTTAACAGTAGTTTTAAATCTACGTATCTTCTTGCTTCTTTTTTGCTGTCAAACTTGTGTCCGTCAATTTCTATTTTTTTATTGCTGTACTTGTTATATGTTTTCATACTGCCCTCCTTATTCACAAATACCATACTGATTAACACATTGATTTTCATTTCCCATGTCTAATGTAGGACGCAAGTGTTTATCTCTGTCGGGTGGGAAAAATTTTGCTTTGCTTGCATCAAAGCCATTTTTACTAACAATTTCTTGCATTTCACTTTCAAGATTTCTTAGTCTTTGCACGTATTTATCTTCCATCATCATTAGCTCATGCTTTCTTGCGTAAATGCACGGATAACACCCTACACGTTTAAAGCCTCTTTTGTAAAGCGGATTGACGT
>JALTUB010000251.1 GCA_027047745.1 Sulfurimonas sp. | reverse complement strand
CTTATCCATGCGACAATATATGCCTTCAAAATTTCCTCGACAAAGGAATGATATTTTCTTTTATGGCACATGCCAATCATAAACTTGACAACAAAGCACTTAATGACATAAGAAATATGAATATTTCTATCCTTAATTTAGGAACTTTTAACACACATAGTGGTTTAAATATAGCCATGTTACTCCCATACAATAAAATAGGAAAGTATGCTGCATCCACTACAAATGCAGTCTTTGCTTATCTTATGACGAAAAGTAACTCTTTTTCACTCAAAAGTTATAAAATAGAAAGTGAAAACAGAGAAGATATAGAAACTGCATTGAACAAAATAAAAGCAGATGGTTATGAATATATCATAGCACCTTTTACAAAAAAAGGTGTTAACAATGTCATAGCTATTAATCCAGATCTCACTATTTACTTTCCAACTATTAACAAAAATGATGTCAATTCTACTTCACCATATCTCTATTTTGGTGGTATTGACTACAAACAACAAAGTAGGCTTCTTCTCAAAAAAGCTGTCTCTCCTCTTGTGATTTTTTCTGACAAATCAAATACAGGAAAAGAGCTATCAACATACCAAAAAGAGGAATTTTTACATCCAACCATAGATATAAATGACAAAATGTCTTATGCTGATGAGGTAAGTGTTTATGATATGCAAGCAGATTCAGATAACAATATTTTACCAGAAGATGAAAATCTCAGTGAAGACAAACATGTTATCAAATATACAATTTCAAGAAGAACAACAATTTTAGAACGCTATCTCAAAAATAATGAAAAGATAAACGATGCCTCATTTTTTATAAATACACCTGTCATTAAAACAGGAATGATTATGTCACAACTTACGCTTTATGATGTAAACACAACGAATATTCTCTCAACACAAATAAATTATGACCCTCTCATTTTATCCATGACACAATATAGAGATAGAAAAAAAATGATAATTGCGAATTCAATTATAAAAGAGAATAATATTCTTATAGAGGCAAATTCACTCCTGCATAATGACATCGTTTATGACTGGATAAATTACTCTACAACCATAGGAATAGACTACTTTTACAAGTTAATTACAGGGAATCCTAGAGAGTATAAAATTCCCATGCAAGAGAACCAAATCATGTATAACATAGAACTTATAAAACCAGGTCTCTCCAAGTTTTCTAAATATTAAGATTTTTTTAGTAGCAATACTAAAAACATCAAACTCATACCTGCTTCACTAAAAAGCATTGCAT
>JALTUB010000250.1 GCA_027047745.1 Sulfurimonas sp. | reverse complement strand
AGAAAACTTACATGGACTGAAGATGTTAGACCTGAGAACTTTCCATCTTTAAGTGAGTTACTTCTTTAAAAGATATAACAAGACCTTGGAGAGAAATAAATGCCCTCGGCGATTTTTAAAGACTTCTTAGATATACTTGTAAAAGAAATTTACAAGAGTAAGAAACTGATAGAAAGGCATTTATTTCTCAAGTCAGTCGTTAGATGACATCTGACTATTAAATTAACAAAGGATTAAAAATGTCAATCAATGATTTAAGAGGAATAATTAGAGATGGTGGTAATGTTGTAATTGATGCAAATACTTTATCCACATCAGATTTTAGAGGAATGGTTAGAGATTCAAAAAAAAGTGGTTCACATATTACTTTAAAGAATCCAAACAAATTTAGTGTATCTGATTTACGAGGTGCAGTAAGAGATGGTCAAAATAACATAACCATTGATTTTACATAAGAAAAATATTTTAGTAAAGATAAAAAATGATTCCTGAAATAACAATTTTAAATCTTCAATTTATTGCAACGGTATTAATGGGAATTGAATATTTCATATCTGAAAAGAACAAAAATAAAACAGATTTATACTTAAAATTGAAAATTGAATCAATCCAGCAGTATATTGATAAGAAACTGATAACATCATCTCATTCATTAAAAACAGAAGGCTTTTTTAAATTTAAAAAAGCCTTCTTATATTTAGTCTTATGGCTATCCGTTACAATTAGTACAGGTATCATTGTAGGAAAATATATTTTATCAGGATATGCAGAAATAATATATTCCATAGGAATAATTATTTCGATGGTTTTATCATGGTTTTTTGTAAAACATTTTTTTAATTTAATAATTGAAAATATTTTAGTTTTTCTTTTACCATCACTTTTAAGAATATTTACAACTTTTATTTTATTTATAAAAAAAGGTGCTATTGCAGGCTTAGGAATGTTTATTTTGTTACTATCTTTTGGATGTAGATATTGTAACAGTTACTACATAAACACTTAAACATCTAACAAAATGTAGTAGAGAAATAAATGCCCTCGGCGTTTTTAGAATATTCAGATAGAATATCAGTAAGAAGTTAAAAGAGTTGAGAAACTGCTAAAGGCATTTATTTCTATACTCGACCGTTATCTGAAAGGTTACATATGAAAAAAGTTACATTGATTTCTTGTGTTAGTAAAAAATTAGATTTCAAATCTAAAGCACAAGATTTGTATCAAAGTCTATTGTTTAAAAAGAATTTGGCATATGCA
>JALTUB010000249.1 GCA_027047745.1 Sulfurimonas sp. | reverse complement strand
CCGTAACATCTCGTGATACAAGTGACAATATGTTCAAATCTGGACTTGGACAAAATGATATTTTTATCACAAGATTTTCTAAAAGTGGTCAGCAACTTTGGAGTAAAAAGTATGGTACTGAACATGATGATAGAGGGATTGATGCTGTTGAAGCAAGAGATAGTTCTATCTTGGTCGTGAGTACAACTTCTTATGATAAACATAAGGATGTAACACTTATGCGTATCACAGAAAATGGTAACAAAATCTGGTTAAAACATTATAAGAGTGAAAAGCTTGTAACTCCTCACAAAATCATCAGACTTCGAGATAATAATTTTGTAGTTTCACTGAGTCAATATGACAATATGCAAAAAGAACAGATAAGGTTAATAAAATTTGACCTTTATAAAAATGTACTTGAAGATAAGAAAATTTTCACAACATATCCAAGTGTTATAAATGACATAAAAGAGTTTTCAGATGGCAGACTTATGGGTGTGGGTTATGTTAAAGACACTTACAATACTGACGGTTTAGCTATGATTTTTGATTCCCACCTAAGTATGTTAAAACAAGAACATTATGGTGGTGAAAATTATGATGTTTTCAATGCTTTAGCGATACTAAACAACTCGCAAGTGGCAGTTGTTGGTCTGCATACAAATGATAACTCACAAGAGACAAATATGTGGCTAGTTAAACTAAACAAAGATGCAACAATGGCTCAAGTATCTATAAATACAAGTTCATTTTTTGATGTTTTATCTAGGATATATAAAGAGGAAATAGCTGCTAAAAAGATAGTTATCGGTGAAGATTTAAGTATTGACTTTATAGATAAAGATTTGTATTTTAAGACAGGTGTTTATACACTTACAAAAAAACAGAAAGATTTTTTAAAGATTTTTTCTAAAAAACTAATGCCATTTCTAAAGATAAACCAAGAAAAGATTGCCAACCTCGAGATAAATGGACATACTTCAAGAGAGTGGAGAGGAACAAGTTTTCAAAACAGATACCTAAACAACTCAAAACTATCCCTAGAGCGTTCTTTCTCAGCTCTTAGCTATATCTTCTCACTCCAATCTAAAGGCGACCAAAAGTTACTTACAAAGATACTAAAGGGAAGTGGACTCAGCTACTCTAAAAGTCTCATGAATGGAACAAATGAAGATGAAAAGCACTCAAGAAGAGTATCTTTTAAAATTCTTCTGAAGTAGAACTCTCACGAAAATCTAGTCTAGTTTTATCTTGTTTTAGTTTTTTATAGAGTTTAAA
>JALTUB010000248.1 GCA_027047745.1 Sulfurimonas sp. | reverse complement strand
TCTGGAAAAGCTTTTAAAGATACAAAACTTTTTGTTTTAGCTGGAGATATTAACAGAGCGAGACAAAATATAGCAAGACCTAACATGAGATATATGAAAACTATGTCAGACTCAATATCGGTTAAAGAAAAAGCACATGAAGGCTATCATTTTTACACAATTCCTTTTAAAATTAACCTTGCAAACAATGAAAAAACGCAGATAAAGTTTATAGATAAAAAAGGTATCAAATACTCAAGAAAATATAGTGCGAGGCTTCAAAACCCACTCTATCTAAGGGGTGAAATTTTGGCTAATGTTTCACAATATATTAAACTAGAAAAATTAAATCTACCACTTCCAAAAGGTATAGTAAGAACATACTCAAAATTAAAAACAACCTCTATACTACTTGGTGAAACAAATATAAAGCATACTCCAAAAAATACACCGATAGAACTTCGCTTAGGTCAAAACTTTGATATAAAAGTAAAACAAACAGAGTTAAAAAGGGCTGACAATAAAAAATACTTTATCGTAGATGTAAAATATTCAGTTCAAAACAGTTCAAATGAAGATAAAACTCTGAAACTTTTGATACCATTTAACAAAAACATAAACTCTAAAATCCAAACAGACAAAAAATATAGCTTCACTAAAGGAAATTTAGTTACATTTACACTAAAAGTTAAGGCAAATGCGACTAAGAGTTTTAAAGTAAAATTTCAAAGTAAAAAGTAGGAAAAAATGGCAAAAAAATATGTGATACTAGATACAGAGACAACAGGAACAGGGGATAATGATAGAGTTATCCAACTTGGATATATAGTTCTAGGTGCTAAAGAAGTTGAGGTGCATAATGAGTTTAATAGAGCTGATGTACCTATAAGTTACGGAGCTATGGAAGTTCATGGCATAACAGAAGATTTGATAGAGGGTAAACCTGCATGTATAGAGACTACAGCTTTTAAAAGACTTCAAGAGTTAAATAGTGATGATAACTACATGATAATCCATAACGCACCATTTGATCTTAAAATGTTAAAAAAAGAGGGCTTTGAGAACAGAATGCAAGTGATAGATACCCTAAGAGTTGCAAAACATGTTTTACCTGATGAAGAGGCACATAGACTACAGTATTTTCGTTATAAAATGGAACTCTATAAAGAAGAAGAAAAAGAGGCAAATGCTCTTGGTATCGTTGTAAAGGCACATGATGCTATCGGTGATGTCCTTGTTTTAAAACTACTGCTTTCAAAACTAAAAGCTATAGTAAGTGAGCAGTTTGTAGGCGTAAATCCTGTTGAGAAGATGGTGGAACTAACAAAAGAACCGATACTTGTAAAAACATTTAGATTTGGAAAACATAAGGGCAAAGAGCTTGTGGAAGTAGCAAGAGAAGACGCAGGGTATCTAAGATGGATGTTAAGCAGTATGGATAACTTAGATGATGACATGAAATACTCCATAAATATAGCTTTGGGTGCATAGTTGAATAAGGGTGTAAAATATATGCTCATAGCATCCTTTACCTTCGCTGTAATGGGTGCTTTTGCTAAACTTGCGAGTTTGAGTATGAGTTCTCTTGAGGTAGTGTTTTTTAGAAATATAGCTGGTGTTATCTTGGTAGGCATAGCTGTTTTAAAGACTCCCATGACTCATGAGGGTGGAAAACCTTTTTTACTCTTTTTTCGTGGTTTTATGGGTTTTATAGCACTTTTGGCATTTTTTTATAACATAGCTCATATATCCCTAGGCGATGCTATGACTTACTCAAAAACTTCACCGATATTTACAGCCATTTTTGCTTGGGCTTTTTTGTCAGAAAAACTTTCAACAAAAGGGTGGTTAGCTGTTTTTATAGGCTTTATAGGGATAGTTTTCATAACACAACCAAGTGGAGTTGGCTTTTCCAAATATGACCTTCTTGGTATCTTTAGTGGTGTAGGTGCAGCACTTGCTTATACCTCTGTTAGAGAACTTAAAAGATACTATGACACGAGAGCTATAGTTTTATCATTTATGCTAACTGGAACTATCGGGCCTGTCATACTTTTTTTACTCTCCCCTTATGTCAATGCCCCAGAGTTAGACTTTATGTTCGCTTCTTTTGTTATGCCTAAGGGTATAGTTTGGTTTTATGTTATAGCCATGGGTGTTTTAGCCACTATCTCACAGATTCTAATGACGAAAGCATACGGGGAAACAAAGGCGGGCATAGTCGGAGCAGTCTCTTACACAAACATATTTTTTTCCATAATTGTAGGTCTTTTACTTGGAGATAACTTTCCATCTGCTGTAACACTTTTTGGTATATCTCTTATCGTATTTGCAGGGATATTAGTCGCTCGTGCGAAATGATTACTCCAATGTATATTATTAGTTTTTAAGATTTGTAGTGATAAAATGGCTGTAAGATTTATAAAACAATAAGGATCATAACTCATGAAACATTCTCCAATAATCTTAGCATCAGCTGTTTCAGCAATTTTTATTTTTACTGCATGTAATAATGTTGAACCAAAACCATCGGTAGATGCAAAAGCACAAGTGCAACAACAAGAAGCAGACTTTCGCTGTAGACAAGATGGCGTTTTAGCACCAAAGTTTACATGCAACCCTCATGTTGATGGTATGATAACTGCATTAGGTGTTGCTTCCATGAATACTGGTAATGACAGAGCATTTCAGAGAACTGAAGCAATGGCAAATGCTAGAAATGCTTTAGCAAGAGAGTTGTCGATAAAAGCTTCTAGTATGGTTAAAACATTTAAAAGTGTTACAGGTAGTGGTAAAAGTGCAACATTTGACAAAGCAACATCTGAAGTTTCTAAGCAAGTAGCATCTCAAACACTAAAAGATTCAAGACAAGTTGGAATGAGTTGGAGCAACCCACAAACTAAGGAACTTTTTATTCTTGTAGGGATCAATACACCAGAAGTCAAAAAAGAATTATCTCATGCGATAAAAACATCATTTAAAAATGATGAAGCCCTTTACCAGCAATTTTTAGCAAAACAAGCAAATGGTGAGTTAGATAAAGAACTAGAATCAACTCAACAATAAGTTTATGAAAAATTTAAAATATGTATTGATATTGTTGGTTTCGATAGTCTGCTATAGTAATGCTGATGATTTTAACTCTTATAAGCAGCATGAAAATAATAATTTTTCAAATTATAAAAAAAAATTATTAAATGAGTACGAAGTTTACAAGAATGCGCAAACAGTTGGAATTAGTGAGTTTAAAAAAGAACTTAAGACTAAGTGGAAGACACCTAGTATAAGTTCAAAGTATAAATTGGTAGAATACTCAAAAGATTTAAATGAAAAAAAGAGTATTGATTATAAACATCAAAAAATGCGTTTTGAAGTTCATGCAAAAAATCAAGAAGAAGCTATGAAAAAATTTAAATCAATTTTTGAAAAAACCATTCATGAAAATCTAAAAGATGCTACTAAACATGATATTTTAGAACATAAGATAGCTAAAATTTTGGGCAAAAAAGTTCAGCCCTCAACAAAAAAAATACCCTTACTTTTCAACAAGATGACTAAAAAAGAAAAGTTACACCTTAAGCAAGAGATTAAAAAAAGTAAGATTAAGAAATATAGATATAACAAAGAGTTTATATATGCCATAGATATAAAGTTACCAAATTCAATAATGTCACAAAATGCTATGAGATTTAAGGGTGATATAGTGAAAAATGCAAAACAAGAACATCTTCCAATCCCCTTGATTTATGCAATTATTCATTCAGAGAGTGCTTTTAACCCTATGGCTCGCTCTTATGTGCCTGCATTTGGTTTAATGCAAATTGTTCCACGAAGTGCAGGAATTGATGCATATAATTATTTATATGGATACAAGAAGATGTTAAATTCTACATATCTCTACTCCCCAAGCCGTAATATTAAAATTGGATCTGCGTATTTGCACCTCGTGTATTATCAATATCTTAAAAAAATTAGAAACAAGCAAAGTAGACTTTATTGTACTATAGCTGCTTATAATACAGGAGCTGGAAATGTAGCAAAGGCATTTACAAGTAGTCATAATATGAATAAAGCAACAGAAATTATTAATAAACTTTCACCTGATGAGGTTTATGCAAGATTACTAGAGCGATTACCTTATGCCGAGACTAAGAACTATCTTAAAATCGTTAACAAAAGAAGATTGATGTATCAAAAAATATTTTCTAAGAGAAGCTAAAATGAGGATTTTAGTTTTTTTAGTTATTTGGTTTAGTGTAAATATTTTTGCAAATGTCATTATTACACAAAAAGCGACAATAAATCAAAATTTTTATCCGAACAAGACATTCATAGAAATTAAAGATATACTTTTGAAAAAAGCTAAACATAAAGCAATAGAAAAAATTTATGGAGAGCATATTGAATCTCATGCATATCTTGATGATGGAAAAATGACTAATGAATATGTGAATGACGCCTTTAATGGTGTTATCCATTTAAAAGATGAGCCAATATTTTCTAATGGTAATCATTTTGGAGAAATTAAAGTAAGTGTTTCTGTGTATGCCACTGATGATGAAATAAAGAATATTCAAAAAAACACACATATATCAACTATAGTAACTAAAAGTCAAAGAGTTAAAAAATCTCATCACGGCTTTTATGGAAGATGGAGTGGATATGTAATGAGTACATTGTCTGGAACAACTAAAGCTATTGTGATTATTACTTCAACGGGGCAGAGTAAATTATTGTTTCCGACACTGCATTGTGGAAGTGATTTACTTGTAAAATCAAAAGATGTGTCTCATGTAACATTTAAACAAATTTTGAATTATGGTACATCAAGATGTAAAAATAGAACAAAAGTAATACTAGAAAAAAGAGATGAGAATAAGATTGATTTTGAACAAATTACTCAAGAAGGTAAACAAATTTCTCATGGGACTCTCTATCTTGAAGAGTAAAATTGTAGTAATAAGTGTATTTTTTTTAATTTTTTTTTTGAATGCTTGTGAAAAGACTCCAACTACTCCTTCTATAAATAATACTTCACAGTTACATGAAATAAAAGCACCATACTGGATACAAGAACCACAAAAGCTCACTTCTTTTGAAGCTGTTGGAATGAGTCCTGTTAATTTTCAGGGTATGCATGTACAACGAACTGAAGCTATAACACACGCACGAGAGATACTTGCACAAAGGATACACTCCTGTATTGGTTCAGTTGAAAAGAAAAAGCTAAAAGTTAGTGGGAGTATAATGCAAAAAAGTTATCTATCAATAACAGAAGCAATTACAGAAGTCTTATTGCATAATAGTTATCAGGCTGATGCTTACACAGACAAAAAAAATAACTTGTTTGTACTTGTACGAGTAAAATTTTCTCCAGAAATTCAGAAAATATTAGGAGATTTTAAAACCATAAAAGAACGACAGCTTACTTCTTTAAGAACTAAACATTTCAGCATAGAACCTCTTTTAAAAAAGCGTTGTTATTCAAAATCTGTTTTATTGCAAATTCAAACAAAATCTCCTATGTATCATGAAAAACCTATTTGGTTTTATCGACCAAATTATGATAGTAAAAATATAACAGGAATAGGTATCGCAGAACAAGTTTCTAGTACAAATTTTATATCACAAAAAAATACTGCAGAAATGCTTGCAAAATTATCTATAGTAAAAAGAGTGCATACATTTATAAACTCATATAACAAGTTTCAAAAAATCGTTCTTCATGATGAAGTAGGCAAGATATTTGATTGGAGAACAGAGACAAAAAGTGCAGATAAGGTGGATAATGTAGTAGTTAAAGATATATGGATGAGTCCAGTAACATGTGAGCTCTACATATGGTCAAGTGAAAAATAACAATATTGTGATTTTATATTTAGCTAAGAATTATTTCTGTACAATCTATACAATTCTTACAAAGGGTGACAATGAAAAAAGGTATTAGGGAAAAGTTAAAGAAAAATGTCGTGAGTATAGTTTTACTAGGAACATTATCCGTAACAGTAACAGGATGTATATCCGCAACAAGAAGCTTAGGTATAGATACTTCTTCTAATAAAGAACAGGATGAGGCATTTCTTAGAGGAGATTATAATGCTTCTGCAAATTTGGCAGTAAAAGATAAAGATAAAGATGCAAAGATTGATAGTGACAATCTTCTACCAACGCTCAAAGCAGGTAATGCTTTTTTGTATGCAAAAAAATATCAACTTTCCAAAGGTTACCTTGATGAGTCTGAAGATATTATAAAATATCAAAGAGAACAGATAATGCTTAGTTCCGTGAGTGATTATATTGAAGAATTACAGCTTAATGATGCTGCACTTGAGTATAGAGCTACAATGGCAGATTCCATCATGCTAAACACTTATAAAGCTATTGATTTGATGGCAAAAAATGACTTTAATAATGCTCGCGTAGAGTTAAATCGTGCTGTTGATAGACAGCGTAGAGCTAAAGAGGTTTATTCTAAATTAATAGCAAAACAAAAAGAAGCAATATTAGCAAAAGAAAAAGAGAATGGAAAAGAAGCAAAGAAAGAAAAAACTGAAAAAGATGATGGCTCGATAATAGGTGGTATTGGGAGCATTTTAACAAAAACTCTTAATGATGCAAATACAACAAAAATGATTGATTCTCACTATTCAAATTTAAAATCTTTTAAAGCATACCCTGATTTTGTAAATCCATTTACAACTTATTTAGCAGGTCTTTATTTTAGAATTACAGGTGATTATTCAAAATCTGTAGATTTATTGAAAGAAGCAACGGGGATGATGCCAAAGAACAGAGTTGTAGCCTCAGATTTTGCAATGGTAGATAAAGCACTATCTGGTCATAAAATCAGATCAAAATATGTTTGGGTGATATTTGAGAATGGTTTAGCTCCTCTAAAAAAAGAATTTAAAGTAAATATACCTGTCTTTTTAGTAAGTAGTAAAGTGAATTATGTAGGCATAGCACTACCTGAGTTTGAGCCAAGAAATGATGCTTATTCTTCAATTACAGTGAAGGCAGAAGGTTCATCTTCAACTAAAACAGAAGTTGTAGCAGATATGGATAAAGTTTTTAAGACTGAATTTAAATATACATATAATGATATAGTAACGCGTGCTATGTTCTCAGCAGTTTTAAAAGCGTATGAGCAATACTTAACATCTAAAACAAGTGGTTATTTAAGTATGGCAACAGGACTATTTAGTGCTTTAACTACTCATGCAGATACAAGAACTTGGAGTACACTACCAAAAGACTTTCAAGTTGCAAGAGTTAAAATGCCAAAAAATAAAACAGTGCAATTACAATTAGGTAAAAAAAATGAGACAGTACATATTGCAAAAAATGCTAAAAATGCAATCATATATGTAAGAGTACCAGCTGCAATGTCAATTCCTAGTATTTCTGTAATTAATTTTTAAAGGATGAAGATGAAAGTAATATTTGCAGGAGTCGTTTTTCTAGCACTTCTTTTTTTAGGTTGTGCGAATACTCAGCCTAAAAATAATATCGCACAAGTGACGGATAAATGTTTAGCAGGCAGTATTTCTATTACAGATATTAAAGGTGCAAAACAGAGTGATGGGTTTATGAAAACACAAATTATTGGGCAAAATAAATCTGATTCATATAAAAAACTAGAGTATAAAATAGTTTGGCTTGATAGAGATGGCTTTGTAATAAAAAGTATCTTATCAAAATGGAGAGAAGCATCAGCAGATGCAAATCAACCTTTTTATATAACAAATATCTCTCCAAATACAAAAGCTGACGATTTTAGACTTTATATTAGACAGCAAGACAAGGAAATAGTATGCAAACATTAAAAAAATATTTGGCTGTAGTAAGCTTAGGTGCTGTGTTATTTAGTGGATGTGCCACTGATACGGTGAATGTAGATATGAACCATGACAAAGGTAGTGCCGTAATGGGACTTGATTATCGTGATTTTCAAGCATCAGCTCAAGAAATGGTTGACTCAATGCTATCTTCTGGTGCTTTAAATAAACGAGGTGGTGGGAGATATGTTTTAGTTATATCTCGCATTATAAATGACACTATGCAACATATTGATACAGATCAGTTAGTAAAAAAGATTCGCGTTGGACTTCTTCGTAGTGGAAAAGTAGTTGTAACAACTGCAATAAGTGCTAATGGAGCAGAAGATAAGATGTCAATGCAAACAAGAAAAGATTTGCGTGGAAATGCAGAGTTTAACCAAAAAACTGTTGCTGGCAAAGGAAATATGATTGCACCTGATTTAAGTTTATCTGGAAAAATTATTCAAAGAAATATTCGTGTTAATGGTTCAACACAAAGAGCTGAATATTATTTTCAAATGTCGCTTACAGACATCAACACAGGTCTTGCATTTTGGGAAGATGAACGCGTAATTGGAAAACAAGGTAGCAATCAATCAGCAGCATGGTAGAAAGCAATAATTAAAATAAGAAAGGAAATCGTATGATTAAAAATATTATAAAAAAAGGAGCTGTAAGCATGGTTACAGCTTCGTTACTGTTAGGTACATCACTTTTTGCAGATTTTTATGTAATGGTGAATAAAAAACAAAAAGGTCCTTTGACTACTGAAGAAATCAGTCAAATGGTAAAAGATGGGCAGGTAAACAAAGATTCTCTTGTGTGGCAAAATGGTATGAAAAACTGGAGTAAAGCAGGTTCTCAAAGTGAGTTGGCTACAATTTTTTCTGCACCACCTCCTCCACCACCATCTGCACCTGTAAGTACATCAAATAATGAAAATAGTGATACAGATAATCTAAACACAATGGCTGATCCAAAAACAGTTCCTATGCCAAGTGCATCAGATAGTGCAGAAGATTGGTCAAATGATGTTCTTAGCAAGTTCGGCGTAAGCAGTTTCGGAGAAAATAATGGAAAGTATATACTTTTTGCACAACAATCAGTATCTCTTAAACCAATAGACCCTCAATATGGGGATGCAGTTGTTAACGCTTTTGATAAAGCTATGATGAAGGTTCAAGAGAAATATGTAACAGCACTTTTTGGAACTATTGCAACAGAAAAAATTAAATCTCTTTACATGGATAGGTCTACAAATGCAAAACAATTAGATTTACCACCTGCATCAAATCCAAATTTTTGGAGTAAATTTTGGTTTGTTATGAATAAAAAGCTAGATGTTCAGGGAAAAAAGCTTGACCAAGAATTGATTAAAATGGGAGTAAGTCCAGATCAATTAAAAAAAGCAACTCCAAAAATAAAAAAAGATTTGTTTCGAGATAAGTTTGTTAAAAATACTATTCAAAAAGCATCAGGGAGTATAAGTGGTTTGATTCCTGTACAAACAACCCTTATTAGAGATGATAAAGGAAATACAGTTATTGGAATAGTTGCTGTTGCTTCACCAAAAACGAAACAAATAGCAAAAGATATTTCACTTCAGAGAACCTCTCTTGTTAAAGGCAGAGGAAGAGATATTAGCAGTCTGTTACCAAATTCAAATAAAGAATTTATTTCCACAATGGGAGTAAGACTTATTTATGATAAAGATGGTTCTCCTGCAATTTTATCTTATGGTGTTGCATCTTATCGTCCTGACAGTGGTGATGATTATATCAATGATGAACTTCGTTCAGAAGCAAAAAATGCTGCTATTGCAAACGCTGATTCGCAAATTGCAGAAATGGTTAATGGCTATATGAGTGTTAAAAATGAGCGTAAAAATGGTGAAGAGACAAGAAAAATTGTAGAGAGAGAAGTGAAATTTGATTCAGATACTGTTGAAAAAACCATTAAAAATATTATAAAAACAGTTAATAAAAGTGCAAAATCATCTGCAAAAATGAAATTACAAGGAATTTCTACAGTTAAAACTTGGAGATACACATCAAAAGAAGGCGTTAAATTTGTTGGAGCTGTTCGTGTTTGGAAATACAGCACACTTCATGCTGTAAAAGCATTTAAGAGTTCAAAATCATCTCACAAAATTAAAAAGAATTATAATAACTTTCATCAAGAGAGTAAAGTGATAAATACAATGGATGATTTTTAATGAAACAAATTCTTTTTATATGCTTGTTAGTATTTAGCCCTAATCTTTTATTTGCTGTGCAGACTATTACTACAGTTCAAGTAAAAGGTTTTGGTGTAACGCGTGGGGAAGCGATACAAAATGCATTGATTGAAGCTTTAAAACAGACAAAAGGAGTTTCAATAAACTCTAAAAAAGCATTTTCAAAAAGAATACAACAAAAAAATGTATCGATTAATCAAGAAAATTCAAGAAAAATAGCTGTGCATTCTCTTAGTCAAAATGCTGTAAAAGAAGCAACAAAAGGCTTGATAAATAGTTATAGAATTCTTAATGCTAAAAAAGATGACAATCGTGAATGGAATGTAAAACTTTTAGTAAAAATATTAGGCTATAAATCCCCCGGTCTAAGCACAAAACACAGAAGAAAAATTGCTATTATGCCTTTTTACTACTCTAAAAAAACTTATGCTATAAATGGAGAAGAGTATAGTGGGGCAAAAGTTTCTGATATGTTGAGCCAATCTTTAACAAATGATTTCACGCAGTCCAGAAGATTTGCTGTTGTTGATAGAACATATATTAGAGATATGTCTAATGAGCTTGGTATTATCACATCAGGACAAACTCCATTGTCACAAAAAGTAAAACTAGGAAAAAAGCTTAGTGCTGATTATATTTTAGTAGGTACAATAGAATCTGTAAGTATGGATACGACAAGTAATCATAATCAACTTTTAGGAACAGATTCATCTAAAAAAAATGCAGAGTTTATTGTAGATTATCGTATTATTGTTGTGGGAACATCACAAATCAAATGGTCTGCTACTACAAAAGCTACTATTGACTTGTCAAACTCACGAGATAGTACAGAGATGGCACTTACTAAGGCTGTTGAAAATATTACACACTCTATCGCAGATGAATTGCTAAGCAACATTTACCCTATGAAAATTATAAAAATTACACGAGATGGCACTATTGTACTAAATCAAGGTGGTAACTCTTTAGCAGTAGGCTCAAAAATGGATGTTATGCATTTAGGTGAAAGAATGACAGACCCATATACACATGAACCACTTGGCAGGCTTGAAAAGAAAGTCGCAATTATAGAGATAAGGAATGTTACGCCAAAGTTGTCATATGCACAAGTCGTAAAAGGTTCTTTAGATATTATTAAAAAGAATGACATATGCAGAAAAATAAAAAGTGAACAATATAGTAAAAATAGTGTTCTTAAAGACAATCCAAACTGGAGAAAATCTTCAGTAAAAGTAGAAAGTAATGGTGGCGTTAAGTTGCCTTTTGATTAATATATGGCAGCTTTTAAAGAACATGTGAATATTGCAACAATTGGAGTAGGAATAGTTGTAATAGCACTTTATAATAGTGGACTCTTAACAGTATATCAATCTGTAACAGCACTTTTTATCGGATTAGCAGGAGGTATATTTCCTGATATAGATTCTGATAATTCAAAGCCTATGCAAGCTGTTTTTAAGATAGTCCCCATAGTTTTTCCATTATTAATAATTCTATTATTTTTTCCTGTTATGTCAATTTTAAAGACAATATTATTTTGGCTATTTCTTAGTGTTTTAGTTAGGGTGACACTTTTGAAATTTTTTTTACATCTTACACATCATCGAGGGATTTTTCATTCTATTCCAATGGCGATTCTGATTGGAGAAATCACTGTACTCTTTTCTTATGATGTTGTGAAAATAGATTTGCAGTTAGCTACTATATATGGTTTTATAATATTTTATGGTTTTATAATACATTTGCTACTCGATGAAATATATAGTATAAATGCCCTAGGTGTAAAAATGAAAAAGTCTTTTGGAACAGCTTTAAAGCTTTATGATAAACATAATTTAGTAGGAACATATGTACTTTATTTTTTAATCATTTCAATTTACTTATTATTTATGCCAAATATAGAGATAAATATTGTCAATATATATAATCTATTATTTTATCAATAAATAAGGGCTGATTCGACTCACAAAGGAATACCCTTCACTAGAAGTATAGATCCATGTTCCTAGGCTATTTCCAAGATAAATATTTTCTGACATAGAACCTCTTTTTTTATGATAATTTTATAGTTTAACTTTATTTAGCAAATTTTTTTGTTTAATATTAATGAGAATTATGGCATAAATTATCTTAAGCTTACAATCAAAGATCTTATAATGTAAAATCTGGATAATTGAAATAAAATATAGAAAGCTTCAAAGGACTTTTTGCTTAAAATGATATAATGTCTTTTAATATTTTAAAAGGCAATCAAAATGAAACTTTTAGCAGGACCATGTGTTATAGAGAGTGAAGAAAATATTTTTAAAATCGCAAAGGGTTTAGAAAAATATCATAATGATGACTCTATAGACTTCTATTTTAAATCTAGTTTTGATAAAGCAAATAGAACTTCTTTGGAGAGTTTTCGTGGGCTTGGAATGGATGAGGGTCTTCGCATACTGCAAAAAGTAAAAGACGATTTTGGATACAAGATAGTTACTGATGTTCATGAGAGTATCCAAGTAGATGCAGTTGCCCAAGTTGTAGATATGTTGCAAATCCCTGCTTTTCTTTGTCGTCAAACTGACTTGCTTGTCGCTTGTGCTAAAACAGATAGAGAAGTAAATATCAAAAAAGGGCAGTTCTTGAGTGCCGATGCCATGAAATACCCACTTTTAAAAGTGCTTCAAACTCGCGGATGCTCTGAGCCAACTTATGAAAATGCAAAAAAACACGGTGTCTATCTGTGTGAAAGAGGAAACTCTTTTGGTTATGGCAATATGGTTGTTGATATGAGAAACCTAGTTATCATGAAAGATTTTGCACCAGTAATCTTTGATGCAACTCACTCTGTTCAGATGCCAACAGCTCAAGATGGTAAAACAGGTGGAGATAGCTCAATGGTTCCTTACTTAGCAAAAGCAGCAGCAGCAGTTGGAGTGGATGGCTTTTTCTTTGAAACACATTTCGACCCAAGCTGTGCTTTAAGTGATGGAGCAAATATGTTAAAATTAGAAGATTTAGATAGTTTGATACTGAAAATAAAAAAAATTCAGGAGATTTAAAATGATTACACTTACTATAGATGATCCAGAATTGGAGAGAACATATCATGAAAATTTTGAGGGAAATGATGTCGCGTTTGTGAAATTTCTTTCTGCAACTTGTCATGTAAATAATGTTGATTATGATGAAGATTTATCTTCTTTGGCTAATGAGATTTATAGTGCTGATAACTCTGAAGATAGTGGTTACACTTTGGATGAAGCTTTTGATATGCTAAGGAATAAACATAGTGGAAATTAGATTAAATAAATCTGCATTGACAGATTTATCGAAGATTTTTGATATAATTTATAGAGATAAACCGAGTGTAGCGAGAGAGTATGTTACAAAAATTCAGACATACATACATCTGCTAGAGACAAATCCTAAAATGGGTAAAGAGTGTAAATATAAAAATATACAACATGAATGTAGGGTTATATACTATGATAATTATCGTATTATATATAAAATTGTAAATGATGAACTTATTAGGATTTTAAAAATAAATAATACAAAACAAAATAACAAAGGAAAAAAATGAAATTAATCGAAGGTAAATTAAAAGTAGTAAATGGCAAAAAAATTGCTATAGTTAGTACACGATGGAATCACTTTATAGTTGATAGACTTGTTGAGGGTGCTAAAGATGCGTTTGACCGTCACGGTGGTAATGAAGATGATTTGACACATGTTTTAGTACCAGGTGCATTTGAACTTCCTATGATTGTTGATCAACTTTTATCATCAGGAAAATATGACGGAGTTTGTGCTTTGGGTGCAGTTATCCGTGGTGCAACTCCTCATTTTGATTATGTTTCTGCTGAAGCTACAAAGGGCATTGCAAGTATGAGTTTGAAGTATCAAAAACCTGTAAGCTTTGGGCTTTTAACAACTGATAGCATAGAACAAGCTATAGAAAGAGCTGGTACAAAAGCTGGTAACAAAGGTTTTGAAGCGATGACTGTTGTTATTGAGATGTTAGATTTGTACGAGGCACTATAATGGCTACTCGTCAACAAGCCAGAATGGCAGTCGTTTCACTTTTGTATGCTTATGATTTGGGTAATGGAAATACATCTGAACATTCCGAAGAGATTTTAGAAGAGAAAAAAATTCGCAACAAACAAAAAGATTTTGCACTTACACTTTATGATGGTGTCATGAAAAATCTAGAAGCTTGCGATAAAGCTATTGTAGCACATTTAAAAGATTGGGATTTTGAGAGACTGGGTTCTATCGAGAGAGCTACGCTTCGTTTAGCAGCTTACGAGATACTTTTTACAGAGCTTGACTCTGCAGTCATCATTAATGAAGCTGTTGAGATAACAAAATCTTTTGGAACTGAACAGTCTCCAAAATTTATAAATGGTGTTTTAGATGCTATTTCAAAAGATAAACAATAAGGTTTAAAATGTATAAAATATTCTCTTTACTTCTGTTTTTAGTATCTGTTTCTTACTCTTCTGCTGATGTAGATTATACG
>JALTUB010000247.1 GCA_027047745.1 Sulfurimonas sp. | reverse complement strand
TTGAGTAGGGATTGCCATCAATCTTAACTGCAACTCCATCTTCAATCTTAACTTTGATAGGACAATCCGTATGACACTGGAGACAAACAGAATAAATAACATTTTCAGCATCATTTAAAGGATAGTCGATATGACTTCTTCCAAAACCAGAAGTTTTTACCGTTTCAATGGCATTCAAACATGCAACAGACCCACCCAGTAAAGCAGAAGTCTTTAAAAAAGCTCTTCTGTTTATTGTTTTGTTTTCTATATTTTTACTTTTCATTTTTCCTCTCCTGCTGTTTGATATATTGGTAAAATTGCTTTACCTATCATAAATACTAACATGACAACAGCTATGATAAATGACACTACTTGCCATTCCATAATTGATGGCAGATAGCTAAATGTTAGTCTGCTATTCACCCAAGCACCAGCGATACCTTTTATTTCCGGTTCAATCATACCGGGAATTACAATATTTAATCTTACTGCTAAAAAACTACCTGCTATGAGTAGCCCGGCAAGTGCGATAGCACCTGGTGATTTTGATTTGAATATTAGTAAAATTCCTGGAATTACTACACCGATTAATAAGTGAACTATCCAAAATGTATACCAATAATGTCCAAATAAAATTTGTGACCAAATGTGTCCTTCTCCAAATTGAGAATAAAAAGTACCCATATATACTTCTGATAATTCTAAAATTTCATCTAAAATCAAAAGCGCCAAGGTTGTTTTTCCCAAAAATATCATCATTTTTGCAAAATCATCTTTTGAAAGTTTCGGTCTCCAAATATATGCAACTGTACAAAAAAGTGCACCACCGCTTAAAAATGCTCCAGCTAAAAATACAACCGGCAACATAGGTCCATGCCAATAAGGTTTTGATATCAGGTTTGAGAAAACACCACCGACACCTCCGTGAAATGCAAATGCCAAAGGAACACTCCAAATACCAAATGCTATAAGAATATTTTTAATAGTTTTTCGTTTTTCTCCTGTAACTTGTTCGTGCCTAATGGCAAAATATAATTCTATGCAAAGAGTTACAAAGTACGCACTGTATAAAACAGCCATCCAACCCATCATTGAGTGGAGATTTGGATCAAGTATAAGGCTAAAAGCTCTTAATGGATGCCCAAGATCAACTCCAACTGAAATCATAGCACCGACTAAAGTTGCAATGGCTACTAATAAAGCCATTTTCCCAACGGTTTTAACGGCTTTTATATGGAAAACATAAGTCATAACAGATATCATTAAAGCTCCTGCTGAT
>JALTUB010000246.1 GCA_027047745.1 Sulfurimonas sp. | reverse complement strand
GGAGAGAGTATAATTATTTATACTGTTACTACTATAGAAGCTCTTAAAAGAGCTTCTAGTTGGCTGGATTATTTGAGATAAAATTATAGCTAGATTGTTAAAACTTCCTAAAGCGAGGAAGTTTTTTAGCTGATTTTGTTTAATGAAAGTAAAGTTATGGTTGACATAACATTACTTTTTTTATGATTTTTTTTAGATTAAAAGATATTAAGTGTATAATATTTAAAATAAAAAAAAAGGTATAAAAATGTTTTCTTCTTTTTCTAAAAAAAGTATAGTGTTATCTACAGTTGTAGTTCTTTCTCTTGGTCTTGTCGGTTGTGGAAGCAGTGGAAGTAGTAGTTCTGGAACTACTACTTCCACTGCAAAAACAGGTATATTTGCAGATGCACCAGTAGAAGGTCTTAGTTATAAAACAGCAACTCAAAGTGGTTTTACAGATGCACAAGGACATTTTAAATATAAAGACGGCGAAACTGTAGAGTTTAAACTTGGTACATTGTTATTAGGAAAAAGTAAAGCAGGAGCATTTTTAACACCTTATTCTATTTCAGATAATAATACTACTGTTGCTACAAATATAGCAATGGTGCTTCAAAACTTTGATGGCAACAGAAGCAATACTCAGGTTTTAAATCTCTCTAAATTCAAAGATGTTAATTTTTCTGCTGGTGTCAATACTCGTAATATAAATATCGATGCTGCACCTAGTGCTTTACAAAGTAAACTTGCTACTTTATTAGCAACAGCTTCTTTTCAAAAATATGTGGATGATGTAAAACATAATTTAATCATAGATGTAAAAGCCAAGAAAAATATGGATGATTATATTCATAAATATGAGACTGAGCATTCAAAAGTTACTACACCAATAACTCAGGTATCTGGTAAATATGCTGATTTTTCAAAAAGAAAACAAATCGTAATTGATACAAATGAAATGACTTCTGTTGTATTTCAATCTAAAAATATATTTGACACATCAGGGTATTACACTAATGAGATTTCTGCATATCTGCCATCAAACACGTCTGTAACATGTAAAGCTCTTGGTTTCACAGTTCAGCCAACAAAAAAATATGCCAAAGGAAGCGCAAAAATTCCATACTATGAATATCAACAAAATGGAAAAGTATGTGATGAGACAAATTATACAGGCACAGTCCTTGCAGGAAATTCAAATCTTATAGTTGGATTTGACAAATATACATATCAACCAACCACGAATGGAAGTCAACCAACCACGAATGGAAGTCAACCAACCACGAATGGAAGTCAACC
>JALTUB010000245.1 GCA_027047745.1 Sulfurimonas sp. | reverse complement strand
CTCCTCACTTTAACGATGGGGATAGTGTAAAACAAGCTGTTGAAGCAGGTTTAAAAGAGTTAAACGAAGCAAAAGAGAAGTATAATGAACTTTCACTAAAATTATCTTCTGATTTTGAAAATAAAACGCTTTTAGATGAACATGAAAAACTTTCTCGCTACATAGAGCACCATAATGCTTGGAACTTAGATGATAAAGTTGAACGGATTATTCAACACTTTGACCTTAAAAAGTATGAAAATAAACCAATAGTTCTTTTAAGTGGTGGAGAACAACGACGAGTTGCCCTAGCCTCTTTACTTCTTCAAAAACCTGACATCTTGCTTTTAGATGAACCGACCAATCACCTTGATGTTTATATGGTTGAGTTTTTAGAAGAGCTGATACTTAAAGAGAAATTTACTCTTGTTTTTATCTCTCATGATAGATATTTTATAGATAAGATTGCTACTAAAAGTGTTGAAGTTGAAGATTGTTCTATCCGTGAGTACAGAGGTGGCTACAACGATTATCTCGTACAAAAAGCAGAGTGGCTACGAACTTTACAAAAACAACATGACAACTTACTCGGTGTACTAAAAAGAGAAAATGAGTGGTTTGCTCGTGGAGTTCGTGCGCGTTTAAAACGAAACGAGGGAAGAAAAGAGAGACTCATGCAACTGCGTGAGGATGCAAAAACCAATCCTGCTAAGATAAGAAAAATGAGTGTGGAACTTCAAAGAGAAGCAAAACATTTTAACAGAGACAAAAGTGTAAATAAGCAAAAAATGCTCTTTGAAGTAGAAGATTTAGGACTTACACTTGGAAACAAAGAGTTACTAAAAGACTTTACCACGAGAATACTACAAAAAGATGTTATAGCTATAGTAGGACCAAATGGAAGTGGAAAATCAACTCTCCTAAAAGCACTTTTAGGTCGCATTGAGCCTACAAGTGGAAAGATAAAACGAGGTGAATTTAAGATAGGATATTTTGACCAACATCGTGAACTTTTGGATGATTCTAAAAACCTTATAGAAACTTTTTGTCCATTTGGTGGAGATAGAGTAAGTGTTCGAGGTAGTGATTTGCATGTTTATGGTTATCTTAAAAACTTTTTATTTCCTAGAGAATTTTTAGATAAAAAGATAGGTGTGCTTAGTGGTGGAGAAAAAAACCGTGTAGCCCTAGCCCTACTCTTTACAAAAGATGTTGATATACTTATACTTGATGAGCCTACGAATGATTTGGATATTCCTACTATAAATATACTTGAAGAGCAACTAACAAACTTTTCAGGTGCTGTTATAATTGTTTCTCATGATAGATATTTTGTAGATAAGATTGCGAAAAAACTATTTATCTTTAAAAAAGACAAACATATAGAAGAGTCATATCAGCAATATAGCGAATACCTTGAACTAGAGCATGAGTTAAAAGAGCTTGATGAGATGGAAGAAAACGTTTCAAAAGTAAAAGTTCCAGAGATTATTAAAGAGAAACAAAAAAGTTTAAAACTAACTTTTAAAGAAAAAATAGCCTTAGAAAAACTTCCACAAGAGATAGAAGAATTAGAAGAAAAAATCTCACAAAAAAATGAGTGTTTAAATGACCCTAAATGTTATGAAGATATTGGGATAAGCTCTTTAGCTAAAGAATTATTGGAGTTAGAAACTTTATATGAAGATAAAGTTGAAGAATTTTTAAATATCCAAGAAAAAGAAGAAGAGATAAACTCTTAATCTTTTATATCCTTACTTATGTGCTTCTTTTAAAGAGTCTGCTATAAGAAATGCAAGTTCTAATGATTGGTCTGCGTTTAGGCGTGGGTCACAGTGTGTGTGGTAACGAGAAGACAGATCCTCTTCTGTTACTGTAAAACTCCCACCGATACACTCAGTTACATTTTTGCCAGTCATCTCCATATGAACACCACCAGCATGAGTTCCTTCAGCTTTATGAACTTGGAAAAACTCTTTCATCTCTCTTAGAATCGCATCTACAGGACGCGTTTTATAGTTGTTTGATGATTTTATAGTATTTCCATGCATAGGGTCACATGACCAAACCACTTTTAAACCTTCTCGCTCAACAGCTTTTATAAGTGCAGGCATTCCATCACCGACTTTTCCAGCACCCATTCTTACGATAACATTCAGACGACCTGCTTCATTTTGGGGGTTTAGAGTTGCACAAAGTTTTACTAAGTCTTCTGGATCCATAGATGGTCCAGCTTTTACACCGATAGGGTTTTTAACACCACGAAGATACTCAACATGAGCACCATCAAGTTGACGAGTTCTATCACCTATCCATAACATATGAGCAGATGTATCATACCAGTCGCCAGTAATAGAATCTTGTCTTGTAAATGCCTCTTCATAAGGAAGTAAAAGTGATTCATGAGAAGTATAAAAATCAGTCTCTCTTAGAGTTCTATAAGTTTTAGAAGTAATGCCACAGGCTTCCATAAATTGTAATGATTTACCAATCTCTTCTGCTAAAGCTTCATACTTTTTGGTAACTTCACCTTGATGAGCAAATTCAAGTGTCCATTTATGTACCTTATGCAAATCAGCCAAGCCACCTGATGCAAAAGCACGAAGTAGGTTCTGTGTAGCAGATGCTTGATTGTACGCTCTTATCATTCTCTCTGGATTTGGTACACGAGCTTCTTCTGTAAATTCAGAACCATTGATAATATCTCCACGATATGAGTCAAGAGTAATGTCTCCAAGTGTTTCTGTATTGCTTGAGCGAGGTTTTGCAAACTGTCCAGCCATTCGTCCAACTTTAACTACAGGTAAACCACCAGCATAAGTCATGACAACTGCCATCTGCATCATAGCTTTAAAACTATCTTTTATGTTATTTGCATGAAACTCAGAAAAACTTTCAGCACAATCACCACCTTGAAGCAAAAAACCTTTACCATTTGCTACATTTGCAAGTTCTGCTTTTAATGAGCGTGCTTCACCTGCAAAAACAAGTGGTGGATAATTTTTTAATTCTGCAAGAACTCTGGAAAGTTCTTGTTTGTTTGGATAAGTTGGTTGCTGTAAGATTGGTTTATCTCTCCAGCTTGATGGACTCCAAGTACTCATGATATTAAGCCTTTTTATAATTTTTTTGCATTTTATCTAAAATATGCTAAATATCTTATAATTAAACTATACTTATTGACAAAAGTTTTATTTATGATTAAAGCAGTATAATTGCGTAATAATTAAATATTGGATTTTACATGAAGAAAAATGAACTTACTTCTCTTGTTGACAAAATGTGTAAAAGACTGCTAGTTGTTATTGAAGAACAAGACGACGAAACAACTTTAGAACAAGTATCAAGCTACCTTAACGAATCTGCAAGGGTGATTGCAAACCTAAATGAAGATAAGGCAACAAATGTAGCTTACACAGAAGCACTGTTTCACAATGCTTACGAAGATATAGCAAAACAGAGTATATCATCTTATAAAGACACAAATGACAAGATGAAAAAACTATCCAAACTACATGAAAAAACGCTCGAAGAGTGTTATAGTGAGCAAATAGACTTAGAGTCTATAACAAGTAAGTTCAATGAAATCCAAAATCACATGACCGACGAGGTAAATAAAGCAAATAAAGTTATCTCAAAATTAACTTCTCAAGTAAAGCACTTAGAAGAAAAAACAAACTTAGATGCTTTAACTAGAGTATTTAACAGACGGGCTTTATCGTCTTATCTTGATAACATCTGTTCCAATAAAAAACCACCATTTAATATGCATCTTCTTATCTTAGATATTGATGATTTTAAAAAAGTCAATGACACATACGGTCATATTGCAGGAGATAAAGTTCTTATTTTTATAGCTAATGTTTTAAAGAAAACACTCAGAGATGGTGATAAAATCTTTAGATATGGTGGAGAAGAGTTTGTTATTGTTCTAAATAGAATAGATAACGATAGATGTATAAAAATAAGCAATAGATTTATCAAACTTATTAGAGAAAACAAGCTAATATATAAACAAGATAAACTTAATGTTACAATTAGTGTAGGTTCAACCAAGTTTATTCAAGATGATTCACCAGACTCTTTTATAGAGAGAGCTGATAAGGCACTATATAAAGCTAAAGCAAATGGTAAAGATCAATTATATACGGAGATAAAAGATGGAATTTAATTATTTTGATATTGTTGTTGCTACAATTATTTTACTTTTAGGACTAAAAGGGATAATTAACGGATTTTTTAAAGAGCTTTTTGGTCTTATAGGTATCATAGGTGGTATCTTTATAGCATCTCGTGTTGGCGATCAAGTAGGTCAATATTTAAGCAATCTTATTTTTAAGTTTGACAATGCTGCTGCGATAAACTTTACAGGTTTTTTAACAACTTTAGCTATATTTTGGCTAGGTATGGTTTTTGTTGGTGCTATATTTAAAAAACTAAGTTCTATGAGTGGACTAGGGATGATTGACAAGATTTTAGGTTTTGTATTTGGTGCAAGTAAATTTTTTCTTATTGCAGCTGTCATAGCAAATGCAGCTTATAACATTAAAGCAGTAAAATCAACTATTGATTCTTCATTAAGCAGTAGTAAACTATTTCCTGTTCTTGTATCTACTGGGGCTTTCATCATGAAAGTAGATCCTACAAGAGTTAGCAAAGATATAAATAACACCATAGATAAAACAACGAAAACACTAAAACAGCATATACAAAATGATATAAATCAAAGCATACAATCAAAAGTTAAAGAGATACAAGAAAGACTTAAGGAAAAGTCTAAGGAAGAAAAATAGATATGTCTAATGTAACAACAAACTTTAACGATAGGACTATAGAATACGAGCAACTTCTTAATGATTTTAAGTCTTTACTAAAGAAAAACAATCTGAAATTTACTATTCAGAGAGAAGTGATACTAGATACTTTATACAATTCTGATGAACATCTAACACCAGAACTTCTTCATCATCGTATTCAAAGTAAACACCCACAACTAAAAACTGGGATAGCAACTGTTTATCGAACTCTAGCACTGTTAGAAGATTCTCAAATGGTAACATCACTCTCTTTTGGTGCGCAAGGTAAGAAGTATGAACTTGGTGCAAAAGAGCATCATGACCATCTTATCTGCACAGAGTGTGGGACTATTACAGAGTTTGTAGATGAAGATATAGAAAAACGACAACATGACATAACAGATGAGTTAGGCTTTAAAATGAGCGATCACTCTATGCAGATTTATGGTATTTGTAAAAAATGCCAAAAACAACTTTAAACCAAGGAAACAATATTGCCACTAAGTAACAAATATATACAACAAAGAATTGAAAAATCAAAATTTTTAAAAGCAGAGGGATATAATCCTTATTCAAATGATTCAAAAAGAAATACAACTATTGATAAATTTTTAAATGTAAACTCAGACATAGCAGAGCTAGAATCAAAACGCGATGAAAATCGAAACTATACAGTAAGTGGGCGTATTAAACTACTTCGTATCATGGGAAAAGCAAGCTTTGTAAAGATAGAAGATGAGAGTGGAATGTTGCAGTTATATGTTGCAAGGGACAATCTACCTGAAGGTTTTTATAACACTATATTTAAAAAAAATATAGAAGTTGGTGACATCATAGAAGTATCAGGTTTTCCTTTTGTAACTGGTCAAGGTGAACTGTCACTTCATGCAGATGCACTTAAACTTTTAACAAAAGCCATCGCACCACTTCCTGAAAAATTTCATGGTGTTACAGATAAAGAGATAAGATATAGAAAAAGATACCTAGACCTTATCATGAATGCAGAGGTAAGAAAAACTTTTCAAACTCGTTCAAAAGTCATCTCTTTAACACGCCGTTTCTTTGAAGATAAAGGATTTTTAGAAGTTGAAACACCTATGATGCACCCTATCGCAGGAGGAGCAAATGCTAAACCATTTGTTACACATCATAATGCACTTGATATAGATAGATACTTACGAATAGCACCAGAACTTTATCTAAAACGCCTTATAGTTGGTGGTTTTGAAGCAGTATTTGAGATAAATCGCAACTTTAGAAATGAAGGAATGGACGCTACACACAACCCTGAGTTTACATCTATAGAATTTTATTGGGCATACAAAACATATAAAGACCTTATTGAAATCACAAAAGAGTATTTTAACTATCTTTTTGACCACCTAAATCTACCAAAAAACTTACCTTATGGTGAGTTAGAAGTAAACTTTAACAATTTTGTTGAGTTACCTCTTATAGAGTCTTTAACAACTGTAGGTGGCGTTCCAGCAGAAGTGACAGGAGATAAGGATAAAATCATAGCTTATCTTAAAGAGCAAAATATCACTGTAAAACCAGGTATGAACCTAGGGCAACTTCAAGGTGAACTTTTTGATGAATTTGTTGAAGAAAAGCTTATAGACCCAACTTTTATCACAGAGTACCCAGTTGAAATATCTCCACTTGCAAGAAGAAGTGACACAAATCCAGAAATCACAGAAAGATTTGAGCTATTTATCGCAGGTCGTGAGATAGCAAACGCATTTAGTGAGTTAAATGACCCAGTTGATCAACTTAGTCGTTTTGAAGGACAAATGGATGCTAAAGAGGCTGGAGATGATGAAGCTCATGAGATGGATGCAGACTTTATCGAAGCCTTAAGCTATGGTATGGCTCCAACAGCAGGACAAGGCATCGGAATAGATAGGCTTGTAATGTTACTTACAAATGAGCATAGTATCCGTGATGTTCTTCTCTTCCCTGCTATGAAGCCAACACAAGTTGAAGAGACAACAGAAGAAGATAAATAAGTATCAAAAATGAAACTTCTTATAACTCAAAAACCATGCTTGTGTAACCAACACTTTGAACATAGAACAAAATTAGCTGTTCTTCTTAATCATTTTATCCCAAGATGTCAATATTATACACCATGTTTTGCATTTCGCAGAACTGGTGTCCACCCTCCTCTTTTTATATAATAAAAACTAATCTAAACTAACACATACAAAAACTAAAAAGACAAAAGGATATACCTATGCAAAAAAATTATGTAATAGGCTTCCCAAGAATTGGGGAACAAAGAGAGTTAAAGAAAATATTGGAGAGTTTTTGGGCAAATAACTGCTCATTTGATGAAGTTCAAAAAGTAGCAAAAGTCTTAAAAGAGCGACACTGGAAATATCAAAAAGATGCTGGGATTGACTTTATAAGCTCTAATGATTTTTCACTCTATGACAACATGCTAGATACTGCCGTCATGCTCGGTGCTATTCCACAAAGATTTAAAGCACTTAGCGATGAAACTCTATACTTTGCCATGGCAAGAGGAACAAAAACAGCAACTGCGATGGAGATGACAAAATGGTTCAACACAAACTATCACTACATAGTTCCAGAACTAAGTGCAGAAGATAACTATCAACTTAACGCAAGTAAGATAATCTCTGAGTACAAAGAAGCAAAAGAGCTAGGCATAACAACAAAAATCAATCTCATTGGTCCATTAACATTTTTAGGACTCTCTAAAAACATCGATGGAGCTGATGTTTATACCTCTCATGACAAGGTTTTAAAAATATATGAAGAACTTTTACAAGAGTTAGCAGAACTTGATGAAACTATCACACTTCAGATAGATGAGCCTATATTTGCTAAAGACAATGAAGCAAAAGTGCTTAGTCTTATAAAACCAACTTATGATAGACTTGCCAATATTAGTTCAAAGATTAAGATGATAGTTACTACTTACTTTGAACACTCTAACGAAGCAAGTAAAATTTTACTTCATACTCCTATTTGGGGAATTGGGCTTGACTTTTTATATGGACAAGAGAATTTAGAGATACTACAACTTCTCTCTAAAAGTGATAAAAAACTTATAGCAGGTGTTGTAAATGGACGAAATATTTGGAAAAATGATTTTAACGCTACACTTAATCTACTTGAAGAGATAGCTCAAACTATTGCAAAAGACAATATTATAGTCTCATCTTCTTGTTCTCTACTTCATTCACCATTTAGCCTTAAATATGAACAAAAGATGGATGCAGATATAAAAAACTGGCTAAGTTATGCAAATGAAAAACTAGATGAGATATTTTTAATCTCTAAACTCTTTTTTAAAGAGGAACTAAGCACTACTCAAAAAGCTGAAGTCCTTAAAAATAAAAAAGCAAATGAAAGTAGAAAAACATCGCCTATCATTCATGATAAAGAGGTACAAAAGAGAGTTAAAAACATTGACAAACGAGAGAGACAAACAGCTTACTCAAAAAGAATAAAACTACAAAAATCTCTCTTAGGATATGAAAATTTAGCTACAACAACTATAGGCTCTTTTCCTCAAACAGATGAACTTAGAAAAACTAGAAGAGAGTATAAACAAGGAAAACTTAGCCAAGAGTTGTACGACAAAGAGATTAAAAACTATATCAAAGAGTGTGTTTCATTTCAAGAAGAGTGTGGGCTTGAAGTTTTAGTGCATGGTGAGCCAGAGCGAAATGATATGGTTGAGTATTTTGGGGAACAACTCAAAGGATATGGTTTTAGTCAAAATGGCTGGGTGCAAAGCTATGGTAGTCGTTGTGTCAAACCTCCATTTATATATGGTGACATCTCTCGTCCACATCCCATGACAGTAGATTGGACAACTTATGCACAAGCACAAACAGACAGCATCATGAAAGGAATGCTAACAGGACCTGTAACAATACTAAACTGGTCGTTTGTAAGAGATGATAAACCAAGAAGTGAAGTCTCAGAGCAAATTGCACTTGCCATTAGTGATGAGATAAACGATTTACAAGAAGCAGGTATCAAGATAATCCAAGTTGATGAAGCTGCATTTAAAGAGGGCTATCCTTTGAGAGAAGCAAAGATAAAACTCTATGAAAAATGGGCAGTAAGAGACTTTAAGTTAGCAGTTAGCAGTGCGTGGGATAAAACTCAGATTCATACGCATATGTGTTATAGTAATTTTAACACTATCATAAAAACTATAGAAGCTATGGACGCTGATGTTATCTCCATAGAGACTGCTAGAAGTGGTAATAAACTCTTAAAGATTTTTCAAGAGAGTGGTTATAAACAAGAGGTAGGTCCGGGTGTTTATGATATTCATTCACCTCGTATCCCATCTGTAGAAGAGATAGTAAAACAGATAGAACTACTTTTAGAAGTATTACCAAAAGAGCAACTTTGGATTAACCCAGATTGTGGACTCAAAACAAGAAAATGGAAGGAAGTCAAACCAAGTTTACAAAACATGGTAAAAGCCGTTAAAATAGTTAGAGATGAACTTAAATAGTTCATCTCTCAAAAGTAAAAAGTTTTTATTCAGTCAATTATTATCAAATATTGCGTATAATCACTCAATTATAATATTACAAGGAAATATACCTCATGAGTTTTTTAAAAGAGTTTGATGAAGAAGTATTTAATCTATGCGAAAAAGAGCTAGAGAGACAAACAGATCACTTAGAGATGATAGCAAGTGAGAACTTCACACTTCCAGCAGTTATGGAAGCTATGGGAAGTGTTTTTACAAACAAATATGCAGAAGGTTATCCACAAAAACGCTACTATGGTGGTTGTGAGTATGCTGATGGCGTTGAGCAGTTAGCGATAGATAGAGCCTGTGAGCTTTTTGGATGTAACTATGCAAATGTACAGCCACACTCTGGAAGTCAGGCAAATGGTGCAGTTTATGCAGCACTATTAAAAGCTGGTGATAAACTACTCGGAATGGATTTAAGTCATGGTGGTCACTTAACACATGGAAGTAAACCAAGTTTTTCTGGTAAAAACTATCACTCTTTTACTTACGGTGTTGAACTTGATGGTCGTATCAACTATGATAGAGTATTAGATATAGCTAAAATAGTGCAACCAAAAATAATTGTTTGTGGTGCAAGTGCTTATGCTCGTGAGATTGATTTTGCTAAGTTTCGTGAGATTGCTGATGAGGTTGGAGCTATACTTTTTGCAGACATCGCTCATATCGCAGGTTTAGTTGCTGCAGGTGAACACCCTAGCCCATTTCCTCACGCTCATGTTGTAACTACTACAACACATAAAACACTTGGTGGACCTCGTGGTGGTATGATTATGACAAACGATGAGGATATAGCTAAGAAGATTAACTCTGCTATATTTCCAGCTCTTCAAGGTGGACCTTTAGTTCATGTTATCGCTGCAAAAGCAGTTGGATTTAAACACAACTTATCTCCTCAATGGAAAGATTATGCAAAACAAGTAAAAGCAAATGCAAAAATACTTGGTGAAGTGTTGATAGAGCGTGGTTATGATGTTGTATCTGGTGGTACTGACAACCACCTAATCCTTGTATCTTTTGTGGGCAAAGAAATATCTGGCAAAGATGCTGATGCAGCTCTTGGAAATGCAGGTATAACTATCAACAAAAACACTGTTCCAGGCGAAACAAGAAGTCCTTTTGTAACTTCAGGTATAAGAGTTGGAAGTCCTGCTCTTACAAGCAGAGGTATGAAAGAAAAAGAGTTTGAACTTATAGCAAATAAAATGGCTGATGTTTTAGATGATATTAGCAACACTGAGCTTCAAGCTAAAATTAAAAGTGAACTAAAAGAGTTAGCACAAAATTTTGTAATTTACAACCAACCGACTTACTAAAAAGGCTTTATCATGACTGCGATGGATTTAAAACTTATTAAAATGGTTAGCGACCACTACTGGGAGAAAAAAACTTCTGTAGTAAACAAGCTAACTTTTAAAGGTCGAACATTTTACAATAAGTTTGAAAAAATAAATGCTCCACTTAACCAATCTGTTATCAACAAACATATAAAGGGTGAGATTACTGTTGCTCACTCTGTTGTAGATAAGAGAGGGATTGTTGAAAATATTGTGATTGACTACAACGGAAGAGACCCTGAACGCTTTTATCATAGAACACAACTTTTACTTCGTGAAGAGGGGTATATAAACTTTACTGCTTATGAGACAAAAACAAAGGGTCACCTTCATGTTTATATTCACAAGGGTCATACTACTTTACAAGAAGCGATACAACTAGGTAAAATGATAAGTATGAAACTAGCTGCAAAGCAACCAAAACAGTGGAGAATGTTTCCAAATGCAGATATGCCTGATGAGTACAATATTTTAACTCTCCCTTACGAAGTTTATGCAAAAGAGCGTGGAGCATCTTGGTCAAAGCACATGTAAGTTATTTTTTGCTATTATTAATAAAATGAAACCTGAGGAGAAGATTATGGAAGAAAAAAACGAATTAAATGATATTATACTAAACAAAGGAAACTCAACAAGTTCCAATAAAAAGATAATATTGGCCGTTGCTACTCTTGGTATTATACTTGTAGTTGTTGTAATGCTAATGAACTCTCTTAGCTCTACTGGAACTGACAATCTACCTAAAGCAGCTCTTCCTCCTCAACCAGAAAAGTCTAAAACGATAGCAGTATCCGAAGAACCTCTTTTTAAAGATGTTGCAGTTGTTGAGGAAAAACCAAGTAACAGTGATGAAAATCTTGAACAGATTGCAAAAAAACTAAAACAAGAAAGCGTGCAAGAAGAAGTTGCTGTGGTTACTAAACCTAAAAAAACTGTTGTTAAAAAAGTTATCAAGACTAAAACAAGAGCAATAAAAAAACCAGCAACAGGAAACTACTATATTCAGGTTGGTTCTTTCTCAAAATATGCACCAAATAAAAAGTTTCTAAAATCTATCAAAGATTTAAGCTATAAATACAAGTATCATAAAGTAAATAAGCTAAACAAAGTGCTTGTAGGACCGTTTAAAACTAGACAAGCTGCAAAAGATGCAAGAAGAATTATTCGTGCCAAAATAGAGCCTGGTGCTTTTTTAGTAAAACTTTAGTAGGTGAGATTTGATATATTATAAACAATTTACACTCGACCAGTTAGCGCCTATTGCTGTTTATTCTAAAATGAAAGAGATGTTTAAAGGTGAAATTTCTTACCTTTTAGAGAGTGCTGGACAGAGCGAAGGAAACTATAGTTTTATATGTATAGGTGCAAGACAAAGACTACAGTATATAGATGACAAAACAGTATATACAGATGAAAATGGAGTAAAACACACTAAAGATGAAAGTCCATTTACATTTTTAAAAGATTACTATAAAAATATAGACACTTCAATCTACAAAGAAGCTGTAAAAGAGTTAAAAGTCGGTTTTGTGGATGGCTTTATTGGGTATATTGGCTATGATATGGTTAAAGTATTTGAGCCAAAACTTGGTTCTAGTATGGATAACCTAGAAGACGAATTAAACACTCCAGATTTAGACCTAATATTACCTAAAATTATGTTAGTTTATTCTCATAAAAACAATCAAATCACTCTTATAAGTACGATAGTAGAATACAAAGAGAAGTTTGAAACTATTCATGACAATCTAAAAAGCACTTACACATATAAACATAGAGTTTACAATATGGGTTCAGACAAAGGCTCATTTGCTCATTCAAAAGAGAAATTTTTTGAGATGATAGAGAAATCAAAAGAGAAGATAAAAAGTGGTGATGTATTTCAAATACTTATGACCAACCGTTTCACAAGAAATATAAAAGTTGACCCTTTTAGTTTTTATCGTATTTTAAGAGCAAAAAATCCATCTCCATATATGTTTTTAATGGAGTATGAAGACTTTAATATAGTTGGCTCATCCCCTGAGGTAATGGTTCGTTTAAATGATGGAGAACTTCTTCTTCGCCCTATCGCTGGAACTCGTAAACGAGGTGCAACAAGAGAGAGAGATAAAGAGCTAGAAGATGAACTTTTAGCTGATCCAAAAGAGTTAGCAGAACATCTTATGCTTATAGATTTAGGTAGAAATGATGTTGGAAGAGTTGCTAAAACTGGAAGTGTAAAAGTAGAAGACATGATGCATATAGAGAGGTTTTCTCATGTTATGCATATAGTTTCAGATGTGACGGCAGAACTTAGAGAAGATAAGGATATGTTTGACCTCTTTATGGCAACATACACAGCAGGAACTATGACAGGAGCGCCGAAGATAAGAGCTATGGAGCTTATCGCAGAGTATGAAGGACTTAAACGAGGCTTTTATAGTGGTAGTATCGCTTACTTTGGTTTTGATGGAAATATGGACAGTGCCATCACCATACGAACAGCTATGGTCAAAGAGGATAAAGTTATACTTCAAGCTGGGGCTGGTATAGTTGCAGATAGTGTAAATGAACTAGAGTATCTTGAAGTTGAGAACAAATTAGGTGCTCTTATACACTCTTTACAAGATTTAGATAAATAGTTTTGATGAAAATATTTTCTATTTTTGGAGACCCTGTTTCGCACTCCCTATCCCCTCTTATGCACAACTGCGTTTTTAAAAACTTAAACTACAATGCCTGTTATACAAGAACTCATCTTATTGATGGAGACAAACTAAAAGATACTTTTTTCGCACTTGGTTTATCTGGTGCAAATGTAACAGTTCCTCATAAAGAAGCTGCCTTTCATGCTTGTGATGAAGTAAGAGGTTTTGCCAAAAAAGTTGGTGTTGTCAATACTTTAGTGAATGAGAATGGAAAACTTATAGGCTACAACACTGACGCAGATGGCTTCATGTATGCTATCAGTGAATTTAAAAACATAAAAACTATTTTAGTTTTAGGTGCTGGTGGTACGGCAAAAGCCCTAGTCTCTCGTTTTTTAGAAGAAAATCTACAAGTAAGTGTTTTAAATAGAAGTTTATCAAGACTAGATTATTTTAAAAACCTAGAGTGTGAAACCTATACTTGGAGTGATTTTAAAACAGAACAATTTGACTTAGTTGTAAACACAACGAGTGCAGGTCTTAAAGATGAAAATCTACCAGCACCAAAAAAGATTGTAGAAAATATATTGAACAACACTAAATATGTAGCTGATGCTATATATGGAAAGCTAACACCTTTTTTAAAACTTGCAAAAGAGAAAAATATAACTTATAAAGATGGTGCTGATATGCTTTTAGGTCAAGGGGTTCTAGCAAATGAACTCTTTGTTCAAGGCGAACTACAAAAAGAAGATATAAAACGAGAGATGCAAAAAAGTTTTAAACTCTAACTCTATCTTCTAAAGCTCTAGTAAGTGATAATATATCGATGTTTTCCAAACTAACACCAGTTGGAACGCCTTGTGCGATTCTAGTAAAGTTTATAGCATGAGAGCTTAATTTATCTTCTATATAAAGTATCACAGCATCATTTGCTATAGATGGAGTTAGGGCAAATAAAATCTCGTTGATGCCATTTTGAACAAGTTTTTCAAGATGAGATATACTTAACTCTTCAAGCGAATCAAGTACAAAATAACGACCATCAAAAAGTCCATTTTCTTCTAAAAGAAGTATATCTTTTGCATTTTCAACTATACATAAAAGTGTATCATCACGCCTCTCATCAGAACAGATGTAGCATATCTCATCTTCACTCATACCACCACAAGCACTGCATTTTTTAAGACTACCAAGAGCATCTTCTATGGCATGTGATATTTTTAAGCCGACAAAAGAGTCATTCATAACCATAAAATAAGCCAATCTTGTTGCTGATTTTTTACCTATAGTTGGCAACTCTTGAAGTGCATCTACTAAACGGTTAAATTTTTCTAATGATGAGTTCAATTTTCTCTCTTTTTAGGTTTAAATATCCACAACTGAAGTGGTGCTTTTAATTTACCTGCAATTTTACCAGCATTCTCTCCAAAACCCAAGAA
>JALTUB010000244.1 GCA_027047745.1 Sulfurimonas sp. | reverse complement strand
TTATATTTATGCATTATTATAGCTAAAAAAGTGCTTTAAAACCCTTAATATAGGGGATTATAGAAAGTATTTTCTGTTGTGTTACTGTGCAGTGGTCTCGTAATTGGTATTCCTATTCTTATGAAATTATATCAAATGGGGATTTGAAAGTAGGTTAAAGCATTTCCACGATAGTTTACCTCTCATAGCTTATTATATCAAATGTGGATTTGAAAGTAGGTTAAAGCCTTTAAGGGTAGAAAATGAAAAACATATTGAATTATATCAAATGGGGATTTGAAAGTAGGTTAAAGCAGATTAAAAGTCAAGTAGGTACATTACAAGATTATATCAAATGGGGATTTGAAAGTAGGTTAAAGCAAATATTAGACATATTGTTGGAAAGTAACTATTATATCAAATGGGGATTTGAAAGTAGGTTAAAGCTTATTTATTTGTGATGATACATTCCTAGCAATTATATCAAATGGGGATTTGAAAGTAGGTTAAAGCGTGGTCGCCCTACTCTACCAGCTGGACAAGATTATATCAAATGGGGATTTGAAAGTAGGTTAAAGCAGTAGTCCCTGATACTTGTTTTCGTTTTGATTATATCAAATGGGGATTTGAAAGTAGGTTAAAGCAAAAAAACTCTTTTGATACACAATTAGTAGATTATATCAAATGGGGATTTGAAAGTAGGTTAAAGCAACAATTCTACACAAGCAAAATAAGTCTTAATTATATCAAATGGGGATTTGAAAGTAGGTTAAAGCCTCTATAAATTTAACTCTCTTCCTAGCCATATTATATCAAATGGGGATTTGAAAGTAGGTTAAAGCCCTTGAAGCGAGAACGCAGAGGAGCGACCAATTATATCAAATGGGGATTTGAAAGTAGGTTAAAGCACAAGAGCATCTCAAAAATATGATAAGATTATTATATCAAATGGGGATTTGAAAGTAGGTTAAAGCCTGATGTTTTAGATGATATTAGCAACACTGAATTATATCAAATGGGAATTTGAAAGTAGGTTAAAGCAAACTTTACGAAGTAAACGCAGAAGAGGAAATTATATCAAATGGGGATTTGAAAGTAGGTTAAAGCATTTTGTTGAGTTTGGCGACAGAACAAAATATTATATCAAATGGGGATTTGAAAGTAGGTTAAAGCACTCTTTGTTATGTATTTTAAAATAGTTATATTATATCAAATGGGGATTTGAAAGTAGGTTAAAGCGAATATGAGGAATATATGGAGAATGGCGAATTATATCAAATGGGGATTTGAAAGTAGGTTAAAGCCTCT
>JALTUB010000243.1 GCA_027047745.1 Sulfurimonas sp. | reverse complement strand
AGAGCATTTTCAAGCTTTTAAAGTTCAAAAAGCCATAGATGATACACTTTTATAGCATAGTAAAAACTATGCCATAAAAGATATTTTATTTTTCAAAAACTACATTGACATTCTCGTTTTGCAAACTACTGCTTAAATTATTAAATCCCGTAAAAGAGCCTGTTCTGCCGCTATCTACTCATATCTGTTTTTGATACAATTACTTCATTTTCTAAAAAATGCTTTTCATAATTTATAGGATGTGCTTTTAGCTGCATCGTCTTGCTCTCCTTCATTTTTATAGGTATTCAACCCTGTTTCTTCCATTTTTTTTAGCTTTATAGAGTGCATCATCACATCTTTGTATTATAGAGTGGTAAGAGTCGCTATAACTGACTGATGTTATGCCTAAGCTAATTGCTATAGGAATAGTTTTGTTATCATACTCAAAAAGGTACTCTCTTACCAATTTATTTAATTTCATTGCCAATTTCAAAGCACCGCTTGCTTTTGTGTGTGGCAAAAGTATTAAAAACTCTTCCCCTCCAAATCGTCCACAGATATCTGCTTTACGCAGTGATTTTTTTACTAAAGCAGCGAGTTCTTTTAAAACATAATCTCCTGCAAGATGCCCATAAGTATCATTGACCTTTTTAAAAAAATCTATATCAAACATCATAACTGAAAATTTCTCTTTTTTATAACGAACAAAATTTTCTAAAGCCTGCTGGGTAAAAGTTTCAATCTCTTTTTTAAGGTAACATTTTGTTAATCCGTCAAACAAAACTTCTTTTTTTGCAAGCAGTATATTTTTTATTGCATCTATATTTTGAATAAAAAAGGCAATATCATTTTCAGATTTTTTTTGAGAAATAAGATAACATTTCCCATCATATTCAAATTCAATCAACAAAGGACAGGTATCATTGCCAAAAAACTTTTGGAAAAACAGATCTAAATCTTTCAAAGACACTATATCTATAAAATTAAACGGCTCTTTTAACTGAGCACATTTGATACTTAAATTTTTTCTATCCAAGCAGATATATGCATCAAAAATAGTAAGTACTTTCATCAATCCTTTGCATCCAGAATAGTTTTGAGAGCAGCTTTTGTTGTTGGAAATGTTTTAATATCTCCCAAAGAGATATTGAGATGTGTTAAGCTTTTTGCAATATTTTTAGTAATACCTGTAAGCATAGGTACTGCTCCCATAAAATGAACTGCACTGTTAAGTTTCATAATTTGATTTGTAACTTCAGAATTAATGTCAAAAATAGCACCGATATCTATAATGACATAGCTGCTTCCTTTTTGCTCTAAAAAATCAAGCACTTTATCAATAATCTTAAGTACTCTGTCTGAATCAAGTGTTCCAACAATACTTACCATAAAAACTCCATCCCAAAGTTCACTCAGTGGTGCTTCTCTTTGTTCTAGTTCTTGACTTGATTGCTCTTTAAAGTTCCTGTTATTTTGATGTTCTTTTAGCATTAATGAGGATGTCAAGCTCTCAAAAAAAGCTGTCAACTTAGAAGCATTTTCCAAGTCAAAGATGGATACATTGTTCATAGCCTTAAAGAGAGGAAATTTTAGATAACAGCTATAAACCGAATCTTTAAAATGATAAAAATTCTCTATTCCTACTGTCTCTTGTAATTTTGTTAAAAATAGAAGCATCGCCTCTGTTTCATCACTTTTTACATCTAGCTTAGACTCTAAGCACTCTTCAAAAAAACCTAAAAAATCATCATAGTAACGATACGCTTCATCTTTTTGGTCATCATCAAAATACTCTAACCAGTATCCAATCAACTCTTCACTTTGATTTGTTACAATCTCTCGTAGCTCTTTGTAAAACTTTTCACTCATTTTATCCCCTTTTTTTAGTTTTTAATAACGACGATCGAACTATCGTCAAATTTTGACCTAGCAAAATGAAGCATAGCAAATGTGATAAAATATGCAGAATACTTCTGCATTGAGAGCTGTTTGAAATACTCCATCTTCCGCTGTTCAATTCCATCTGTCGTTATAACGCAAAACTCTCCACTTTCTAATGTGAATTCAAACTTTCTAACACTTGAAAATGCTTCTCCAATTATACCATTTTTGAAAGTTTTCAGCGAGAGAGTCTCTCTTTTTTTAAGCCATAAAGAGAGATCACCAACACCACACAATGAAATGTTATTTTTCACAACCTCACCCACCAAGCAGACAGCACCTCGCATCTCATTGAGATGTAAATCTTGATGTATGGACTCAAAAAAATCATCAATCATAATACAAGAAAGAGGTGTAGAAAAGAACTTTTTAGTTATAAAATCAGCTGTTTTATGTGATTTTTTATTGTGTCCTGCTGCATCACCAAAAAGTAAAAATCTTCCTTTTTTTGCAAAAAAGTCGCCATTATTGGCTTCATTTGTGTAAGGCTCTGAGAAAAAAACAGTATTTGATTGCAACTCTTTTGGTTTTAATAAAATAGCTGTACCATGAAACTCTTTTTTAGTTGTGGAAAATATCTCAAAGTCATAGAAATCATTTTTGCTGAGTTGATACAGTCCTAATCCTAATGAGTTTTGGGCAGTACTGTACCCTTTTTGTAAAGACTTAATAACCTTTCGTATTCCCTGTCCGCAATCTCCAACACCTAAAAGATAATATTCTTCCTCTTCAAGAAGAAAAACTTTTCCTCCGTTTGTATGTTTAATGAGATTAGTCGATAGCTCCATAAAAGCTAAAATAAAGAAACTTTTATCTATAAATTTTTCTTCATCAAATTGACTTTGTAACATATGCTTGGTATAAATAATATCAGCATTTTGATCAATAGAAAACTTTTCTACTATTTTCATAAAAGATACCCTATTTCATTTTCAATATTTCGTGAAACTTTTGTATTCTTAATAATATTTTGTATATCAATCTCAATTCCAAGTTTTTTATAGCACTCTTGAACAGTTTGTTTGAGTTTATATGTTAAAAAACTCTCTCTTTGACCAATAAAAAGAAGTGCAAATTTATCAGCACGAATACGGGCAAAGTAAGTATCTTTATGTTTTGGCTCATTCATTGTTTTTTGAGTAGAAAAAGAGTTTTGAAAAAGTTGTGCTGTTTCAACCAATAAAGAATCACCTTTTTTTAATCCATATTGATGATTATACTCTTTAAAATGTCTAATATTTATAAAAAATAAAATAACTTTATACCCATAATCAGATGATTTTCTTAAAATTGCCAACAAGCCACCACGATTAAAAGCTTTTGTCAAAGAATCTGTAAAAAAGAAATTATTCCGTAATTCTTCAAGTTTATCAAATTTTATAGATTTTATCTCCTCTTTTGCGATGCCATGTTTTTTAATTATATTTGTAAAAATATCTAAAAAGTGTGGATCAAACTTTCCTTGTTGCCTTGTTAAAATATCCATAGATTTGTTAAAAGAAAGAGAAGCTCTGTAGACTCTTCTTGTTGTGAGTGCATCGAAGACATCAGCTATTGCCAACAGCCTTGCTTCAAGAGGTATCTCATCTTCTTTTAGTCCCAGCGGATAACCACTACCATCATAATTTTCATGATGAGATGAGACAATTTTACTAAGATAATTATATTTTGGAATTGTTTCCACTATTTTACCGCTAATAGTGCTATGAAGTTTTATTAAGCCAAATTCTTCACTATCTAGTTGCCCGGGTTTTAGTAAAACTGTATCAGGAATACCGATTTTGCCTACATCATGAAGTAAACCGGCAATATAGATATCACGGCACACATCCTCTTCTAATTGTAATGCATTGGCTAAAAGATAAGCATAATATGCAACCCGTTGGGAGTGTCCTTGTGTATAAGCATCACGAATCTCTGTGGCAGTGATAAGAGGGGTTATTTCGTCTATATTATATTTTTTAAAAATCATCTATTTTTTATGCCTTATCTCCTTCTCTTCATCAAGCATACTATTTAAAGATTCAATTACATGCATTGATGCTTTCTGTGCCGCATCAAAATATGTCATTACATTTTGAGAGTGTTCAGTACATGTTCCAGCTTCTACGCATTCAACAGCTTTTTTGATATTATCATGAACTTCTTTATGTGATTGAGCCAGTTTATTGTAACTTGGAACTTTTCCAAACTTATCTTTACCGTTCCCCTCAAAATACCATTTACCGAGTCGGCATTCATGATCATTTGCAAAATGTCCTGTTGTTTTACCCGTAAAGACAGTTTTATATCCATTTGCTTTAAATATAAGATGATCTAATTTTACCAAAAGCATAAAAGTTGCATAAGTTACATCTTTATTCTCTTGAGCAATCATATGTGTATTTTCTCTTAGAATCTGCATCTTTTCTTGGAAATCTTCCATCTGTTTATCTGAACCTTGCGACAACTCTTCCATTGATTTTGAATGCTCGTGAATTTCACTAGTGTTTTGCTTCAAAGAGGCAACAGATATTTCTACTTCAGTTGTAGCCTTTTGTGTTCTCTCGGCAAGTTTTCTTACTTCATCAGCAACTACTGCAAAACCACGCCCATGTTCTCCAGCTCGTGCTGCTTCAATAGCTGCATTTAATGCAAGTAGGTTTGTTTGATCTGAAATGTCTTTTATTAGATTAATAATATCAGATATACTTTCAACACTGCTATTTAAAGTATTAACCTCTTCGAAAGTGTTTGAGATATGCTCCAGTAGCAAGGACATTGTTTGAGAAAGTGTATCGATTCCAGCAGAACAAGAATTTGTATGTTCATTATTTTCTTGATTCTTTTTATCGATATCTTCAAGTGCATTTAGATTGTTTCCTAAATCACTTTGAATGATTTTTAAATCTCTATCACATCCATCTGTTAATCCATGTGTCAATGATTTGATTAACTCATTCATAACTTTGTTACTATCTGCATATCTTGC
>JALTUB010000242.1 GCA_027047745.1 Sulfurimonas sp. | reverse complement strand
CTATGAACAGAGAGTGGGAGTGGTATAAACGCATATTTGATGATACTCTTCTCTTTAGAACCTCAGGTGATAAGTTTACAGATATGCAAAAAAACAAGCTTTTAAGGCGAAATATAAAAGATAATCACTCACTGAAATACTTAAAACCATATAGAGAAAGGTTTGAGAACTCTGCTTATGAAGATGAGAGTTTTTGGTATAGTTACATCGACCTAAACATCTTTCAAGCAGAACATTTTTTGACTAAACTTGACCGTGTAAGTATGGCACACTCCATAGAATCAAGAACTCCATTTTTAGACCATAAACTTGTTCAAACAGTGTTTACTCTAGCCCCAGAGTTGAGGTATGAAGATGGAGTGACAAAGTCACTTTTAAAAGAGATAATGAAACCAAAACTAAATGCAAAGATACTCCAACGCAAGAAAAAAGGCTTCTCAAACCCTTACATGGAGTATCTTATCAACTCAAAAAAGATAAACTTAATACATGAAGTAAATCAGCAAACAGGATTTTTTAAAGAAAAAGAACTTAGTGAGTACATAAACAGAGCATCAAAAGGAAGTTTTAAACAGCATATATGGGGCTTATATGTTTTTTCATATTGGGTTAATAAATACTTACTTTAATCAGATGAATAAGTCAGATATCCTCATAAGCTTCAACTCGTCTATCTCGAAAAAGTCCCCAGTATTCTCTCTGCTTTTTGTTCTCTTGCAAATCAAAATCAGCATAGATAATCTCCTCTTTATCTCTTGAAGCTTCTGCAAGTAAAGCACCTGTATAATCAGTTATAAAAGAAGAGCCATAAAAAGTTATATCACAACTTTTACCTATCTCTTTACCTACTCTATTTGCTGCTATGACTGGAACTGTGTTTGTTGCTGCATGACCCATCTGCACTCTTTGCCAATGCTCTTTTGAGTCGATATTTACTTCAGGTTCACTACCGATAGCTGTTGGATAAAAAATAAGTTCTGCACCTTTTAGTGTCAAAATTCTCGCTGTTTCACAAAACCATTGATCCCAACAAATCCCGACACCAATCTTAGCAAAAGCAGTATCATAAACTTTAAAACCACTATCTCCTGCCTTAAAGTAAAACTTCTCTTCATACCCAGCTCCATCAGGTATATGGGTTTTTCTATAGTTATCCATAACTTCACCATCTGCGTTTATAACAACAAGTGAATTAAAGTAATTTTCATCTGATTTTTCAAAATAACTAACTAATATAACTACATTTAACTTGTATGCCAAATCTGAAAACTGTTTTATGAGTTTGTTATTTTTAAGA
>JALTUB010000241.1 GCA_027047745.1 Sulfurimonas sp. | reverse complement strand
GCAGACATAATGTTAATCATCATGGCCACATGGGCTGTATTACCAAAAGAAAACAGGGAGAAAAACCGGCCCATCATCTGAAAAAGCGGTGCTCCCGGAGGATGCCCTACCTGCAGCTTGTAAGATGTTGAAATGTATTCGCCCGGATCCCACCAGCTTGCCGTAGGTTCGATGGTAGAAAGGTAGACAAAAGCAGCAATGGTAAAAATGCCCCAGCCTATCCAGTTGTTTAGTTTCTTAAACGTGTTCATAAACTCATATTTTGGAACAAATAAAAATGCGAAATTAAGAAAATTACATCCATAAATTTAAATTTTTAAAACAACAATTATAATAATTAAAAAAAATTGTACATTTGCACCCCGATTGTCCGATGGTGTAATGGCAGCACTGCAGATTTTGGTTCTGCCGGTTCAGGTTCGAGTCCTGGTCGGACAACAAAAGGTTAAACGAGAATGATTTGGAGGGGACGGATGTCCCCTCTTTTATTGGAAATGATTAGCGAAAAACAAATAAAAAAGTGGGCCGAAGAGCAGCTTGAAAGTACCGACCGTTACGTGGTTCATGTAAAGGTAAGTGCAAACAACGCCATAAATGTTATTATTGACGGCGATTCAGGTGTCAGCATAAGTGATTGTATTGATCTAAGCCGGTATATTGAACAACGCCTTGACCGCGATCAAGAAGATTTTGAGTTAAAAGTCCTTTCTTCAGGGCTGGAGTACCCTTTTTCCATGTTGCGCCAATACAAAAAATATATCGGAAAACGAATTCAGCTAAAGTTGGAAAACGACAGCGAAAAAAAAGGTATTTTGCAGGAAGCAAACAACGAATACATTATTTTACAGGAAGAAACCGAAAAGAAATACAAAAAAACCATTAAAAGAATAACCGGCGAAAGCTTACGTATCTCCGTGAAAGAGATTAAGCAGGCCAAAGCGGTTATAGAATTTTAATTGACAAAAACAGAAAGAAATGGATAACATAAACTTGGTTGAAAATTTCTCGGAATTTAAAGAGTTCAAAAACATCGACAGGGAAACCATGATGCGTATCATCGAAGATGTGTTTCACAACATGCTCGAAAAAAAATACGGTGAAGAGAGTAACTTCGATGTGATTGTAAACATCGACCGTGGTGATTTGGAAATCTGGCACAACCGTGAGATTGTGGAAGATGGCGAAGTGGAAAATCCCAATACACAAATTGCATTCTCTGATGCCATCAAAATTGAACCTGATTTTGAAGTTGGCGAAGAAGTTTCCGAACAGATTTTTCTTTCCGATTTCGGCCGCAG
>JALTUB010000240.1 GCA_027047745.1 Sulfurimonas sp. | reverse complement strand
ATAATAGTAATGTTGCTTGGGGCGATTATGATAATGATGGCGATTTGGATATCTTACTAACTGGCAATTTATTTAGTAAAATCTATAAAAATAATAATAACACTTTTACAGAACAGACAGGTATTTCATTAACTGGAATCAAATCGGGCTCATCAGAATGGGGTGATTACGATAATGATGGCTATTTGGATATTCTTATTACTGGAGAAGACGCTTCTAGTAATAAAATAGCAAAAATTTATAAAAATAATGGGCTCAACAACTTCGTATTACAATCAGGGATTTCATTAACAGGAGTTTACGATGGTGCAGTAGCATGGGGCGATTATGATAATGATGGCGATTTGGATATTTTAATGACAGGGTCAACGGCTTCAAATACGCGTATTTCAAAAGTTTACAAAAATATGGCTCCAATTTCAAGCAGCTTCATCGAGCAAACAAGCATTGTGTTAGATACTGTAAATCATAGCTCTGTGAATTGGGCTGATTATGATAATGATGGTGATTTGGATATTCTTATTACAGGGCATGGTGGAAATGTATTAATTGCTAGCCTATATAAAAATAATGGTGATAATTCTTTCACAAAACAAACCAATACTGGGATAGATCCGATAGCCTATGGTTCCGTTGATTGGGGTGATTATGATAATGATGGTGATTTGGATTTGATAATGATGGGATCAAAATATAATAATGGTTGGTATCAAGAAACTTTTATTTATAAAAATAATTCAAACAATACTTTCACTAAACAAACTGGAATATCATTAACAGGAGCATATAGTGGCTCTGCTGTTTGGGGTGATTATAATAATGATGGAAATATAGATATTCTTTTGGCAGGCGCATCATCAGCTGGTAGGATAACCAAGATATATCAAAGCAATGGTAATAACAGCTTTACCGAATTAGCAGGAAACACCCTTGACTCTGTGGGTTGGGGTGATGCTGATTGGGGCGATTATGATAATGATGGTGATTTGGATATTTTATTAAATGGCTCTGCAACAGCTGGAAACATCACAAAAATTTATAAAAATATTGGAACTACATTCAATACCTCACCAACGACTCCAACAAATCTAAACACAGTATTTCAAGGAGATAGCATTGCGATTCTTAGTTGGAATAAATCCACTGATACTCAAACTCCACAAAATGGATTGAGTTATAATATTAGGATTGGTACAGCATCAAATGGTAACCAAATAACATCAGCACAGTCAAATGTTAGCACAGGTTATCGCAGACTTGTAGAAATAGGGAATGCACAAAAAACTAATTCATATACCT
>JALTUB010000239.1 GCA_027047745.1 Sulfurimonas sp. | reverse complement strand
AAGAGGCTTTAGGTAAAGGAATAAAATTGAATACGAACACAATAAAAATGCAAAAATATCTCAACGAATGTAATAAGCATAAGATAAGAATAGAAAAATCGTATGCAAAAGTAAAAGAGATTTTTCCACTCTCAGCTCCTAGATATGAGAAGTTAAGTGACGATGAGATTGAAGCGATGGATCAGTACCTTTTTAGATTTGCTAAACTTCAAGACACTTTGGGCAGACAGGTTTTTAAAATGATTGTATCGGAGTATGATGACAATATTAATGATTTGACTTTTTTAGATGTACTCAATAGACTGGAGAAGATTGGGGTGCTAGAGGATGTCAATATATGGAAAAAATTAAGAGATGTTAGAAATGATATTTCACACCAATATGATGATGAACCAGAAGAGATGGCAGAGGCTTTAAATAATATTTTTGCCTATAAAACTGAATTGATTGCCATTTTTGACAAGATAGAGATTTTTATAAACAAAGGACAACAAAGGAACTTGTAGTTTAAGCTACTTGTTACTATAATTTTGCATGAATATCATTATAGCTGGAGCAGGACAAGTAGGTTTTAACCTCGCAAGAACACTCTCCATAGGACACAATGTAACCATCATTGACAAAAATGAAAAAGCTCTTCACCGTATTCAAGAGAGTTTAGACATCTTGCCACTGCAAGGTGATGTAGAAAACTCACAAACTTATGAGAGTTTTAAAAATCTAAAAATCGACCTTTTTATCGCTGTTACAGATATAGATAATGTAAACCTTATAGCAACTATGATCGCTGATTCTATTCTTGATATAGACAAAACTTTTGTAAGACTGCAAAAATACTTTAAAGATGTCTTTTTGATTAAAGAGAAATTAGGAGTTGATGAGATTATTTTTCCTACTAGAATCGCTTCAAAAAGTGTTGCTTCACTTCTAAATTATCCAAGGGCGAACAATGTTAAACTGTTCAAATATACAAAAAACAAACTTATATCCATCCGTGTTTCTAAAGATTTTGAACCTAAAGAGATTTTATCAAACAACTTTATAAAAGTAGGTATAGAGAGAGATAAAGATTTTTTTATCCCTCAAGAGGATGAAGTTATCAAAGCAAATGACCTTGTATATTTCTTTGGTTTAGAAGAGAATATAAGAGAAGTGTGTATGCAGATTGATGATACTGCAATATCTTCTACTCAAAATTGTGTTATCTATGGTGGTCATGAGCTTGGTATCTCTATCGCAAAACTACTCTTAGAAACAGGCAGAATCGTTAAAGTCATAGAAAAAAGTTTGGAAATCTGTGAAGTGGCAGAAAGAGAACTAGAGGGTGAAGCAACCGTTATCAATGCTAAATATAGTGCTCATGATGTTTTTGAGGTAGAAAACTTAAACAATGCAGATATTTTCATAGCAACAACCTCAAATGACGAATTTAATATCATCAAATGCCTTGAAGCAAAAGAGAAAGGTATAAAAAAGATAGTAGCTGTCAATAACGACATGGAGTATTACAACCTTATGCACGCTTTGGGTATAGTTGTTACAAGAGGTCCTAAGATAAGTGCTTATAACAAAATCATGGAGGAGATAAGCTCTAGTGGCGTAGTTATTCAAAAGAGCTTTTGTGGCTCAAAAGCCATAGTTTTAATGCGAAAAGTATTTAAAACATCAAAATCTATTTCAAAGCAAGTAAAGCCGATAACAATACAAAACGCAAAAATTTACTATATAAGAGAGGAATCTTTATATCCTTTTGATGAAAAGATGATTCTTGAAGAAAATGATATTGTTATAGCTTTTGCAACAACGAAGCTAATGCCAAAAATAAAGCAGTGGATTTATGAACTTTAAGAACATCTTTAAACTTCTTTCTCTGATTGGTTTTACACTCTCTATCATCTACTCTCTTGATATTTTTGTTGCTATGATATATCATGAAGCTTATATGAAGTTTTTATACATAGATATTTCTTTTCTCATCTTCAATCTTATCGTCTGGTTTTTACTTCACAGACATGAACTAAATCTAAACATAAAAGAGAGCATATTTACCGTAAATATTTTATGGGTACTTTTAGGCATTACAGGTGCAGTGCCACTTGTTTTATACTCAAACATCTCATTTTTCTCAGCATTTTTTGAAGCCATAAGTGGTTTTACCACAACTGGGGCTACTGTCTATACAGACATAGAGTCCCTACCCCATCTTATCCTCTTTCATAGAAGTTTGATGCACTGGCTTGGTGGTCTTGGGGTCATCGTTTTGGGTGTTGGTCTGCTATCTGTTATCAACCCATCAGGGAGTTTATCACTTTTCAAAGCCGAATCAACAGGAGTTCAGTTAGAGAAAATGACTCCAAAGATAAAAGATACTGCCATCATGTTATGGATAATATACTTTATCTTAACACTTAGCGATATGTTACTTTTAAAATTCTTTGGTATGACTTGGTTTGATGCCATAAATCATGCATTTTCTACTATCTCAACAGGAGGTTTTTCGACAAAAAACAACTCTTTGGGATACTATAGCAATGATGGTATCATCTGGACAACCACTATCTTCATGATACTCTCAGGCATAAACTTTCTAGTTCATCTAAAAGTAGCCCATAGAGATTTTAGTGGCTATAAAAATGAAGAGGTTCGTTGGTATCTTCTTGTTGGTTTGCTACTCTCTTTAGCACTAACAGCTGTTCATATCGACATGGGAGGAGACTCTTTTTATGATGCTTTTAAAAATGCCTCTTTCACTATAGCCTCTGTTATAACAACTACTGGATTTGCGACCATAGACTATGGTTCATGGTCACATCTTGCTATTGCCATTATATTTATAGGAATGCTTGTTGGAGGGAATGCAGGTTCTACTGCTGGTGGTATCAAAGTCATTCGTTATGTTATTATCTTTAAAACATTAAGAAGTGAATTTAAAAGGATTTTACATCCCAACAGCATAATATCTGTCTTTATAGACAAAAAACAGCAACCACAGAGAATCCTAGCCTCTACCTTTGGATTTTTTACACTCTTCATGCTTACAGTAGCCATCATAACTGTCTATATCTATGCAAGAGGATATGATGCCATGAGTGCCATTTCTGCTGCATTTTCACTTGTTGGTAATATTGGACCTGGTTTTTCACTTGTAGGACCAGCCGATAACTTTTCCTTTTTTTCAGACTTTGACAAAGTGGTGTTTTCTCTAGCTATGATTATCGGAAGATTGGAGTGTTATACTTTTTTTGTTCTTCTTAGTGGTTCTTTTTGGAAGAGGTTCTAAATCTTAAAAATATCTTACGCCAAAGCACTTATTTTCTAAATAAGAGTAAAATTATCCGATTTAAAATATACTTCTTCCATCAAACGCAAAAGCGTAAAATTAAATTAAGGATTTGAATATGGCAACAACTAAATTCAAAGGTACAGATGTAGAGTTATTAGGAAATGAAGTAAATGTTGGGGATAAAGCTCCAGAGGTAACAGTTGTAAACTCAGATGGTTTAGGTGATGTAGTGGTTGGTGGTGCTCAAGGTACTAAACAACTTATTATCGTTGTTCCTTCACTAGATACTGGTGTATGTGCTACTGAAACTCGTAACTTCAATGCAAGAGCAGCTGAGCTAGATGGTGTTAAAACTACTATCGTTTCTCTTGACTTACCATTTGCTTCTGGTCGTTTTTGTTCAGCTGAAGGGATTGACAAACTGACTGTTACTTCTGACTTTAGAAACAAAGATTTCGCTAACGCTTATGGTGTTTTACTTGGTGGTTCAGTTTTAGCTGGTGTAACTTGTAGAGCAATCTTCGCTGTTGATGCTGATGGTGTTGTTACTTACAAACAAATCGTTCCAGAAATCACAGAAGAACCTAACTACGACGAAGCAATCGCTGCAGTAGCTTAATTTCTCTTTATGAGCGAGGATTCCTCGCTCATAAACCTCTTATCTAAAACCACAATTTCACATTCAAGCCAGATTCCAAACTCAAAAAAAACTCTTTTTTGTGCCTCTTTTATAAGATAAATCGCATCATCAAACTTACCCTTACCATTGTTTACTAAAAAGTTTGCATGTTCTTTACTAAAGCACATATTGCCTTTTAGCACTCCTTTTAGTCCAACAGCTTCTATAAGACGACCTGCATAATCACCCTGAGGATTTTTAAAACAACTTCCTGCACTAGGAGTTGAGGGTTGATTTTCTCTCATCTTTTTAAACATACTGACTTTTTCTTTATCAAAACCATAAACAATCTCAAATGTAGCTTCTAAGATAGGCTCTCTTATATCTGTAAATCTATACCCAAACGATATATCTTTTTTCATTTTAATGCCACGAGTTGTTTTTATAGAGATAAGATGATTAGATATTTCAAACTCTTTAAGCCCTGCATTCATGAAGACTAATCCACCAAGCTTACCAGGCAGATGTGAAACAAATTCAAAGTTTGCTATGTTATGCTTTTTACAAAAAGAGGCTATTTTACCTGATGGCGTTGCAGCTCCTATCTTTAAAAGATTATCTTCTATCTTTATGTAGTCATACATTTTACTAAGCATCATAAGTTTTGGGGGATTTGTTCCTACAAGAGTATTATTGCAAGAACCTATAAGATAATAATCATCAAGACAAGAGAAATCATCTTCAAGCAGAGCTACTTCTAACTCTTCTCCTATTTTAAAGGAAGAGTAGTTTTTAAAGTTGATGGTTTTTGTTTTCATCACTCAACAAAGGTTGGCATGAGGTTAAAAACATGTGTTGCAAAATCTATTATCTCATTTAACATCCATGGCATAGTTAAAACTATCACTAAAACAACACCTAAAATCTTAGGGATAAAAGAGAGTGTCATTTCATTTATCTGTGTAGTTGCTTGAAAGATACTTACAGCTAGACCTAAAAACATTCCTGTTAAGAGACCAGGAAGTGCTAG
>JALTUB010000238.1 GCA_027047745.1 Sulfurimonas sp. | reverse complement strand
TTTAAACTATTTCTAATAATTGGATAGTGTACTACCTCAATACCCTCTTTAATGAAGGCATCGCTATGTTCTCCTTTTGGAAAAACAGCATATACGCTATGCCCATTTTTAAGTAATGCCTTCATTACAGGCAAACGAAAGAGGTACAGATTTAAGTCAAGATGACTCAAAAAGACTATCTTCATCTTTGCTCCTTCCAGACCTCTAAAGCATAAATTGTCCAAAGTATCTTTGCTCTCTTTTCTTGAGAGATATTTAATCTATTATCAAGAAGATTATCTAACCATCTTCTATTTATAAAATTATGGCTATAAGCCCTATTGGCTAGAGCCTCTTGAATTTTACTCTTTAATACACCATTGACCCAATCTTTTAATGGAACTTCAAAACCTCTTTTGGGTTGGCTAATAAGCTCAGTAGGAAGATAATCTTTGGATAAATCTCTTAATATTTTTTTAGTAGTAGTTTTTGAAATCTTATAGTTTTGTGGGAGTTTAGGAGCAAACTCTAAAATATCTTTGGATAGAAAAGGGCTTCTACCCTCTAAAGAGTGTGCCATTGTAGCTATATCCATTTTAACTAAGAGGTCGCCAAATAGTAGAAGTTCAAAATCTAAACAGAGCATCTTATCAAGCCCCTGAAGTCCACACAAACGAATATAACTATCTAAATCATCTAAATATTTTGTAGATGAAAAATTGTAAACTCCTTCAAAAATATCACTTGTAGCACTTAGATATTGATTGAGTCCCTTTTTATTTGTAAGCTCTAAAAGACGATATAGATAGTTATAATATGAGCGTTTCTCATTTGGAGGGGGGAGTATCTTTGAGATAGTAGATAGTAAAGATGCACTCTTAAAAAGAAGAGGATTTGCAAATGGTACATAACGACGATAGCCACCAAATAGCTCATCAGCCCCATCACCATTTAAAATAACTGTTACATACTCTTTGGCTGATTGACTCACATACCAGCTAGGAATAGCAGAAGAGTCAGAAAAAGGCATTCCGTAAGCACCTAAAATCTTCTCAATATCATCTTTTAGATTTAGTGAAATATCAAGAGTATGGTGCTGTGTATTGTAACGATTAGCAGTCAATTTAGCTAATGGAGCTTCATTGTAAGCTCCCTCAAATGAGACAGTAAAAGTTTTTAGATTATCTCTATATTCAGATGCCATTGCCACAACCAAAGAGCTATCAATTCCACCACTTAAAAATGCTCCAACCTCTAAATCAGAACTCAATAATCGTCTCTTGATAGCTCTTTTTAATCTATCTTCTAAAGATATTTTAGCCTCTTTAATATCACCTTTAAATGGTGTTGTTTTATATAAATTTTCTATACAAAAATAGGACTCTTCTTTAATATCTAAATTTTTTAAGTTAAAAGTGAGCCAAGTTCCATTTGATAAGCGTTTTACACTCTTATATGGGGTCAAAGTCTTTGGAAAAAACCCGCAACGAAGATAGGTAAAAATCGCCTCTTCATCAATTGAGGGTTTTATACTCTTATCAACTGTATTAAGCTCACTTGCAAAAAAGAGCTTTTTATCATCTTTATAATAGAAAATGGGCTTTTTACCTGCTCTATCAACAGCCAACAGAAGAGTTTTACTTTTACGGTCAATAATTGCTAAAGCAAACATTCCATCAAGAAAATTAAACATTTTTGTTTGGTATTGACTAAAGAGATGAAGAAGTGTTTCTGTATCACTATGTGATTTAAACTTTACATTTGGAAGATATTCTTGGCGAAGCTCAATATGATTATAGATTTCCCCATTAAATACTATTACATACTCATCAAGTTCCATTGGCTGATGACCAGCAGCAATATCTTGAATAGATAGACGAGTATGAAAGAGTGCAGTATTTTCAAATTTGAATACTCCAGATTCATCTGGACCTCTATGTTTTAAGCTCTCAAAAATTGACTCTTTTTCTACTTCAAAATTTATAGCTCCAGCTATACCGCACATATCTACCTCTTCAAGCGGTATATTTTTGCCATAGGTGTCATAATAACTGGCTCAAATAGTTTTGGATTATAATTTTGCAATACGAATAGTTGAATATATGTAGAGTTATATGATTTTTTATCTAAAATCAATAATCTATGGTAATCAAACATATCTATGACAGTAAGTCCATTCTCATTATCATAGTTTCTAACTTTCTTATTCAATTTTTTTCCACTTTTATCGTAGTAACTAATAATAAAACGTTTAAGTTTTAGTTGAGTATTTCCAAGATGAGCAATACCATTTTTTAAATCTATATAGGCATTTTTACCAATCACAGCCATCTCATTTTTACGTACAAAATTTCTAATTGCATAGAAGGTTGACCTATGAGTTAATGCTCCTGTTTTCAAATCAATATCACTAAATATCTCTACTGTAGAGTATATACGCATCATTCTAAATGGAAGATAGTAGTATATATCTTGACTCTTTTTAGGAAGTTTTAAATTTGGATTTTTCAATAGTTCAAGAAAAGCTTCTGGTGTAGAAACATTATAATCTCTCATCTCTGTCTCAAAAAAGCTCTTTTGACTATTTTTCTTAAAACTTTTTTCTATATATTCCATATCAAGACGTGCCATATTAGCACTCTCAACTTGTGAATGGGTTAAAGCAAAACTAACAGGAAAATTTACCTCTCCACTATGTTTACCACCATCTATAAATGTCTTAACATCACTATAGTATCTAATTGGATAACCATAATCCCACCAGCTTAGTACGTAATCATTTCGCTTAGCAATCTTTTTTAATTTAGCAAGATTTTCAACTTCAGCTTTAGTAAAGGTAGGTGTAAATATTCTATTGTACTTAAATACATCATGGTGAAGGTTTGGATATAAAACAATACTAAGAAGAGCTAGTGCAATTCCCCAAGATGCCCTTTGTCCCTTCCAACGTTCTCCTGCTAATACTCCTGCTAATCGTTGTGCAAACCAAAATATTAAGTAGCCAAGTCCTAGTGCCATAGGAGGAATAGCATAAACTGTAAAACGCAATCCTGCCTTCATAGCAATAAAACCTAATCCTAGCATAGGAAGAGCCAACCAAAAAGATGGGTAGCGTAAGGCAAAAAGTATATAACCTAGCAAAGATAGGATAAAAATTATCGAATCTCCACTAATACGATTTGCAAAGACATCAAAAGGGATACGTCCAGCCTCTTGAACTGTCTTACTTACAGCAAAAAAGTGTAATTGAAGTTTACTATCTCCACCAGATGTAGAATCTCTAAAGAGATACCCTTTTAGTTGCAACCATATTGGGTCTAATCCTCCTAGTGCTATATATGCTATGGAGACAACTATAATTAATCCTACAAGTAGATGAGAAGTTTTTACCTTAGTAGGATTAAAATGTAGCAAAAGGAGTACAAAAATTAATAGTGAAATATCAACTATATCTCCTAAAGGTAAAATTGATATAAGCATAAATAGAAATAGTTTATATAGATAGATATTTTTTCTATCAAAAATGAGTGTATATAGTAGAACAATTGCACTAAAGGCACTATTTAGTGATGTAGCCTCAGGATACCACCAGTGATAAAGAACCATAAAAAGCGGTGCTAAAAGTAAATATCTATCCTCTTGAGTCAAAAGAGCCTTTATTATCCCATATAAAACAAAAGTTGGTAAAACTATTGTTAGCATATCAGTATCATAATAACCAGCCATTGTACGGTGGTAGTAACTCCAAGCAACACTTGCAAACATAGCTGATACAAAACCAACATTATCTAGCTTAAAAGCCCTTCCTATAAGCATTACAGGTACTACTAATAAAGAGCCAAATACCGCTGGCATCCAAAGTATAACTGTCTCAAATGAGAAAGGAAGCATCTTAACTAACCAAGCAGTTAGGATAGATATTGGAGCTGTTACAGGAGAGAGGTCATTGGCTTGATGATGACCAGCTAAAATATCTCTAGCTCCCTCTGCCCAGTAGTAACCATCAGGAGTATTAATCATTACTTGATTATTCCAAATAAACTCTGCTTGTCCTCCCATTAAATGTATCCAAGTGTAGCGAACACCTAAAGCAAATAGATAAGCAATTAACATCAATAGAAGAAATCTTTTAGTAGTAAAACTCTCCTCCTGAACCTTAAAAAACTCTGTATCAAACTTTTTCATATATATCCTAACTATCCTCTAAAATTTTTATCCACTCTTTTACAATTTTATCTTTTCTAAAACGCTGATTAGAGCATATAGCACTTTTAGAAAGCTCTTTACGTAAATTGTCGTCATTATACACTTTTTCCATTGCTAAACTCATCATATCTATATCATTAACTGGAACTAAAATACCAAATTTAGCCACTTTAATATCTTCTATTTGCTCATTATAGGAGGTATCAAAATTTAAAATCTCTCTTGGCCCACTTAGGCAATCAGTAGATATGATAGGAGTATTACAAGCTAATGCCTCTATTAATACATTTGGAAATCCTTCGTGATTAGAGCCAAAAATAAAACAGTCTGAATTAGCAATCCAACTAAAGGGATTTTTTTGACGACCTACTAGTTTTACCTCTCCTTTTAAATCAAGACTATCTACTAACTCTTCTAAATTTGACCTTAACTCACCATCACCAATAATAATAAGCTCTACATCGCGTCTATTCATTTTAGCTAATGCTTTGATTAATAGAGTATGGTTTTTACCCTCATCTAAACGCCCTATGGTTACATAGGTAAAAGCTCTTTTTCTCCAATTTTTAAGAGGTTCTTTTGCTTTAGAGGCAATATATTCAAAATCAAAAGGGTTGTAGATTACTCTAATCTTGTCTTTAGGTATCTTAAAATTACTAATAAGGTCTGCTCTATTTCCAAAGGAGTTAGCAATAATAGCATCAGCTTTAGGATATAGATATGAGATAAGCCAACGATTAAGTTTAGAAGAGAG
>JALTUB010000237.1 GCA_027047745.1 Sulfurimonas sp. | reverse complement strand
TAACAGCTTCTGCTTGTTTTTGAACTCCTTTAAGAGGTTTAAGGATAATACTTAACATGAAAGAGAGTACAAGAAGAGTGATACTAACAGATATAGCAAAAAGATATGAAAGTCTTATAAACATTTTATAAAGTGATTTATAGACAATGCTAGTATCCCCATCTACACTAATAACTCCAATCATATTCCACCCAGAAGTTACATCTGAAGTGACAGTATCTAGCTTTATGTTTGTAAAGTTAATAAACCATGAGGGAACACCATCTATAGGGTCAGTATCTTCTTGTTTGTACTTAAATGAGTTGTCATTTGATACAAAATAGATTTTCTTAAAGTATCCACTATCAAACTCTGCGTCTATTATTGTAGTTATAAGTGCTGAGTCATCTCCTGCATTTGATAGTTGACTTGTTATAGATGAAATATTGTTTACAGTTGTTTCATAAAGACTCTGCAACATATCTTTTTTAAAGGAGTTATAGTTCATAGTCATAACAGCACCCAACAAGATAATAATCATAAATGATATTGCCAATGCCATCTGTTTAAATAAACTCATAATTTTTTTCTCTTCATGTTATTATTCCAGATTTAAGGTTATAAATTTTCTAATATTTATTGTTTCTAGCGTTATAAATCTACGAAATCAATTTAGAAAATTATATCTAAAATATGAGTGTTTTCATAGTTAAGAAATTAGTTTGTATCACAACTCTTTATTTTTTCTGGATGCTTGAAATTTTCATAAAGCCATAAAGATACGGCATCAATTTCTTCATGGTTTAATGATTTTCCTATAGGGGGCATAGTTCCTAGATGATTAAATGCCTTAGGACTACAGTGACCTTTCTCTCGTGAAGGATTTTGAATATAGTCTTTCACAAAAGCGATAAACTTCTCTTTTGAGTCTATGTCTCTTTGTAAGCGTTTTGAAACACTTGGCATAGGTGGTGCTAACAAACCAGTCTTTGGTTTTTGCATTTTATGACAAACTGCACAATGTTCTGTATAAACAGATTTTCCACTTAAAGCGAAAAGTGAGCTTGTTATAATAAATAAACTAAATAGTGTCTTTTTCATTTTTATCCTTTTTATTTTCTAGTAATTGTATCATAGTTATATCGTACTCTTTTTAAAAACTATACCCTTGTCTTCAATCTTCATAATCTTATCACAATACTCTAACATTCTTTCATCGTGAGTTACCATTATTACGGCTACATTTTGCTCTAAGGCTATTTTTTTTAGCATTTTTACTACATCTACTGAACGAGACATATCAAGTGCTGCTGTTGGTTCATCTGCTAAGATT
>JALTUB010000236.1:1710-4971 GCA_027047745.1 Sulfurimonas sp. | reverse complement strand
CGAAATAGTTCAAAGTAAACATCCTCATCATTATCATATTCCCAAGTTAGTTCAATCTCTTTTGAGCCAATAGAACTTGCTACAAAGTTCTCAACTCTAGGCAAATTTAACTCTTTTTGATAGTTGCTAGTCTCAGATAGAGCATATAAAAGAGCAGGGATGTTTTCATCTATGTGTTCAGTCATATTTTCAACATAGTCACTGATATTGCGACTTCCTACCTCGGCAACTAGAGCTAAAGCACCTAAAGAGTAGTAAAACTCTCTACCACTTCCAGAGATAAGGTGTGTTGGTGGTTTACCCATATGAACGCCATACTCACGACCAGACTCTTTTCGTATCTCCTCAGCCATATTTGAAGCTAAAAGATTTAAGTCGATAGCATCTTTTGCATCCTCATGTATAAAGTTGTGAGCAGGAAAAAAGACATTTCCTTGTGAATGATAATCAAGAGCAATAGTAATGTTTTTATGAGAAATTGCAAAGTCTCTAAGAGCTGCAGTTTCTGGTTCACTAAATGGTTCTATACCTGAGTAAACATTTGAACTCATGTTGTTATTTTTAGAAAAACCAACTTCAAAGTTTCTGTTTAAATCAACACCATAACTTCCATCAAGGTTTTTTCTTCTGTTCTTTCTCCAAAAAGAGAAATGATTTCGAGAGTATTCAAAACCATCTGGATTTGCACAAGGAACCATATATAAAGTTGATTTATCAAGTATGCTATTTAAGATAGGTTCATACTCTATATGCTCTAAAATATACTTTGCAAAACTAAGAGATAGTTCTATGCCTACCCACTCTCTTGCGTGGATAGTACCTGTGAAAAAAAGTGCTGGTTTTTCTAAGTTTGACTTAACATTTTTTGTAATGGTAACGGCTATAATATCTCTCTCTTCCCAAGTTTTGCCTATAGACTCAACTTTAAAAAGGTCTGGGTTTGTTTTTTGTGCATCTTTAAAAAAAGATACACACTCATCATACGAACTATATTGTTGTCTCAAATTTTTACCTTTAAATTATTTTATAAATAGGCTTGACCATTGTGCGATTCGCTCTTTTGAAGCAGTTAAATGCTCTGCAACTTGAGCAAAAGTTGTTATCTCTTTAGACTCTACTAGCTCTTTTATATTTACAGCTACATCCTCTTCCATACCTTGAAGTGTCATAAGGTTTGTAAGTGAAACAGTTTGGATGTCAAACAGTTCATCTTCTGTGAGTGGAGATGATTCTACTTTCTCATCTTCTGTAACAACAGATGGAATTTTATCTTCACTAATCGGTGGTTTTATAGCTGAAGGAAGATTGGAAATATGTCCATCTTCTGTTAGTTCCATGTCCATATCTCCTTTATCTTCCAACCAATAAGCACCATCTACTGAAGGCTCATATTTTGCAAAGTATAGATGTCTAAGAGTTCTAAGCACTGAAGGATCCATTTTTCCAAGCTCTACCCAAGAGTATAAAGGAACATGAGGAAGTCTAAACTTACCACCACTTAAATCCCACATGATATACTGAGCAATCCAATCTCTTACATAAGGAAAGGCTGCAAAGGCAGTTGCACACTCTAAGATATATGGCTCATCTGTGTTCTCATCTATGGCAATATCACAAGCCCAATACTCAGCTTTAGCAGCTTTAGAAGCTTTTACAGCAAGTTCTAAAACATTCATAGGAACATTTTCATAACTCATGCTTCCACCTTGAGAAGTGTTTGTAATCCATTCACCTTCACCAGAGTATCTCCAAAATGCACAGATAGGCTTGTGACCTATAAGCATAACACGGATGTCTCCACTATCTTTAAGTGGGATTCCATCTTGAGAATAAACAGGCTTGTACTTAGTCTCTGCAAGTAAATCTTTTGCCTCTTTATAATCATCTACTTTATGCACAAAGTATCCACCATAGTTAGATGCCCCATAACTTCGTTTAACTATTTGAGGATAGTGACAGTTTTTAAAATGTTCATCTGCTACTTTATCATCATAAGTGATGATAGTTTTAGGTGCTTGTATGTCATACTTTTCACAAAATAGAGTTACATTCTCTTTAGATTTATTTGAAAATTGTGTCTCGATAGATGGTATAAATCTAACATGTGGTAACTCTTTTGCAATCTCTTTAAAAGTTTCGTATGCAGTTGCAGGGATATTACCTACTAAAACATCAATTTTTTTTCTTTTAACTTCATTGATAAATCTTTTTTTATCATTTTTCCAGTGGTAAGTTACCTCTTCTATCTTCTCAGGCCAACCTTTGAAGTTACTATAATCAAAAAATCTTAATACATAATCTAAATATAAAAATCCTAATGTTGGAAGCTCTTGTTTTTTTTGTGCCATTTTATTTTCCTTTTTTCTTTGTTTTTTTGTCTATAAGATCTACTATTAGTTCTATTTTTTTATCGTTAAAGTCTAATCCCATTTTTTCTTGCTCAGGTGTAGCAAAGGCAGGGATACCGTTTACCTCTAACACCACATACTCCTCTTTTTCCAAGTCATAAATGATGTCAACACCAGCTATATCAAGCCCACATGCTTTTGTCGCTTTTTTTGCTATGTTTATGATCTCATCATTGGCTTCTCTCATGAACACACTGCCACCACTTGTTATATTTGTACGCCAATCATCACGACTTGCTCTTCTTCCATAACAGGCAACAAATTCACCATTTACAATATCTACTCTAAAGTCTGTGTTATCATATTTGATAAATTTTTCAACATAAAAGTATCTGATATCCATTTGATTTAAAAATGGCATGAGCATATCAAGACTTGCTTCATTTTCTATCTTTGTAAGACCAAGACCACCCCAACCATCTGTTGGTTTATATATCATCTTATCCCATTTTTTGATGATTTTTTTAAGTGCTGCACCATCATCCCTGTGACAAAGTTTATAGTCAGCCGTAGCAACACCTTTACTTCTAAGTACCAAAGAAGTGTGAAACTTATCTTCACTCAATGCAAAAGCATCATAAGAGTTTATCATAGGAATTAAACGATTGAGTGCTTGATATAAATAAGTTTGATACTGTGTCTGTTCACCTGCATTATATGAAAAGAACAAGTCTAGTTTATCAAGTTTTATATCATCATATATGATATGCCCATTTTGAGAAATAGAGTCATGAAGTCTTACATCATTTATAGTTTCTATATCTCTATCAGCCAATTTTTTTATAATCTTCTTGGCGATTTTATCACCACCACCATTACTATAAAGCCACATTCCAATCTTTCTATCTGCCAT
>JALTUB010000236.1:0-1610 GCA_027047745.1 Sulfurimonas sp. | reverse complement strand
CCTCCTTAAAATCTAAGTTTTTTACAAAGTGTGTAAAAAGTTTTTCACTCAACTCTATTCTATCTTTAAAGCTTTTCTTGTTTGCCCTTTCATTTACTGTATGGTCACCATCACCAAAAGGACCAAAACCATCAAGTGTTATCACTCCGACTGATGAGACAATATTAGCATCACTAACACCACCTCTTTGCTCATACGCTAACTTAGTTCCTGTTATATCTTCTATGTTTTTTATAAGTTCTAAAGAGTGTTCAGAAGTTTGCATAACATCTCTTTGTATTCCACCAGAAAGTGTTGATATGCAACCATCAACAAAAGAAGTTTTTACTATCTTGTCTATTTCGTTTAAAACCCTATCTCTCTCTTGAGAAGTTTTGTAACGCAACTCAAAAACCATATTAGCATGAGGTGATATAGTATTTGCACCTATCCCTCCATCAACCTTTCCGACATTTACAGTTGTGCCTTTTTCTAAGTCTGTAAGTGCTACGAGCTTTTGAAGTTTATATGAGGCTTCAAGATTTGCATCATTTCCATCGGTGTAGTTATTACCAGCATGTGCTGCTTTACCTTTGATGTCTATAAAAAAAGTACCAACACCTTTTCTACCAGTCACAACTTCCATATTTTCACCAGCTGCTTCATATACAAAACAGTAGTTATATTTTTTTGCCAACGAAGCCGTTAAGTGCTTAGAATCATCACTTCCACTCTCTTCATCACTTACAAGAAGTATATCTATATTTTGTATTGGGATATTTTTTTTATGCAGTTCTCTTAGTGCTTGAAGTGCAACAATGTTTCCACCTTTCATGTCACAAACACCAGCACCATAAACCCAAGTATCATCTTCTTTATACTCTTCAAATTTACCTTGAGGAAAAACTGTGTCAATATGACCAAGTAAAAGAAGTTTTTTTGCATTTTCTTTATGCTTGGAAGTATAGTAGTGATGGTCGCCAATAAGTTCTCTACTAAATTTAGTAGTTTGAAATCCAATATCTTCAAACCATCTATCAAAAGTCTCTCCAACTTTATCCACACCAGCTCTGTTTTTGGTGTATGAGTTTATTTTAACAACAGTTTTTAAGTCACTTAGGTAGCTCATTAATATTCCAAATGTGTAGATAATTTACTTGTTATTATACAACATATAGGCTTAGATTATCTTTTAATTGTTTTTATTAATGTAAAATAGTATATAATAAAATCAAAATATCCTAAAAGAGAATAAATGACACCTATAAAAAGAGTTTTAAGAGCTATTGAAGAGATAAAAAAGGGTAATATGGTCATCATGATAGATGATGAAGATAGAGAGAATGAGGGTGATTTAGTTTATGCAGCCGCATTTAGTTCACCAAAGCATGTAAACTTTATGGCGACTCATGCCAGAGGTCTTATCTGTGTTGCTTTGAGTAAATCAATCGCCACAAAACTGGACTTAAACCCAATGGTAAGCTCAAATACTTCATCTTATGAAACTGCATTTACTGTTTCTGTTGATGCTAAAGATGCACTTACTGGAATCTCTGCAAAAGAGAGAAATGATACTATCAATATCTTGGCAAACCCTATTTCTAAGGCTGATGAGTTAGTAAAGCCAGGGC
>JALTUB010000235.1 GCA_027047745.1 Sulfurimonas sp. | reverse complement strand
CAAGATTATTTGGATTGTTAATAGATAAAAAATCTATGCTAAAATACATCATCTTAATTTAAAGGATTCCTATGTCAACACCTCTTATCGTACTTATACTTATTATAATTCTTATTATACTAATGTACAACTCCCTTGTTGCAAAGAAAAATCAAGTAGATAATATTTTTGCATCTGTCGATACACAGCTCAAAAAGCGTTATGACCTCATTCCCAACCTTGTTACTTCTGTAAGTAAATATATGGAGCATGAGAAGTCCATCTTAAATGAAGTCACAAAACTCCGTACTGAAGCAAATAAACCAAATATCTCAAACGAGCATAAAATGGCACTAGATACGAAGATGAGTGCGGCACTTGGCTCTATTATGGTGGCTGTTGAGAACTATCCAGAGCTTAAAGCAAATGAAAATGTCTTGCATTTGCAACACTCTTTAAATGAAGTAGAAGCACAAATAGCGGCTGCGCGTCGTGCCTACAACCAAGCTGTTACAGACTACAACAATGCGCTTGAACAGATACCGACAAATATTCTTGCAAATATGATGCACTATCAGCCCAAAAAAGTATTTGAGATAGATGAGAGTGAGCGAAAAAATGTCAATGTTAAAGAGCTTTTTAACACTAAAATATGAAAAGCATAAGTGAACTAACAGACTTTTACTACAAAACACTTGCCCCTGTCTTACAAGAACTCGAGAAGGAGCGTAAAGCTGTTAAAAACAGAGTTATAAAGCTCGGTATTAGCTATCTTATTATTGTTGCTTTTACAGGATTACTTATTCTAAGATACAGCGATGGTCAAATAGATATGTTTCTCTTTTTCTGTTTCGCAGCATTTACACTTGGAGTTATTTTATACAAATACCTCGTAAAAGGCTACAAAAGCACCTTTAAAGAGAAAATCATCACTCCTCTTATACAAGAGCTTGATAAAAATCTTGAGTATCTGCCACAGAAGCACATTGATGAAACCTATTTCACGCGTTCAAAATTTTTTACCTCTCGCCCAGACAGAGTAAGTGGCAATGACTACATTCATGGTAAAATTGACGGTGTACCTATACAACTTTCAGATTTTCATGCAGAAAGAAGGTATCAAGATTCAAAAGGGAACATCACTTGGAGAACAATGTTTCAAGGGCTTTTCATAGTCAGTGAATTTAACAAAAACTTCCAAGGACAAACTGTTGTTTTACCAGATAAAGCACAGCATACTTTTGGTGACCTTGTCGGAAACTGGCTCCAATCAAACAACTTCTCAAGAAATGAACTTGTAAAGATGGATGACCCAGAGTTTGAAAAAGAATTTGTTGTCTATGC
>JALTUB010000234.1 GCA_027047745.1 Sulfurimonas sp. | reverse complement strand
TATTGTAAATCACTCAAAGTAATGGACTCATCATTTGCATATAGTTCTAGGTACTTATCAAGCGTAGGAGCATCTATGCGAACCAAATCTCTCTCTATTAGCATTTTTGAGAGTCTGTCTTTATGATCCCGTGCTACTTGAACAGCTTTTGTAAGTGTTGCTTCATACTCTATGGCTTTGTTAAGAGGAAGTGAACGACGGATAGCCATACCACCAAGAGGAAGAGGAAGTTTATCTCCTGCTAACTCCTGCCAGATATCCCATAACTCTCTCTCAACTTCAAGCTCATCTGCAAAAGTCAAGATAGATTCATGGATGAGAACTCCAGCATCTACTTCGCCATTTAAAACTGCATTTTCTATCTCAAGAAAGTTCATGTAAGTTACACGAGCATCAGGATAAGCTATGCGAAAAAGCATTGCATTTGTAGTATGCTTTCCACTAAGGGCAACTTTGAAGTTTCTCTTTAGCTTTTCGCCTTTTCGTTTTATAACCTTAGGTCCATAACCCTCACCAAAACTAACAGCTGTTCTAAGAGGAGCATACTCATCTTTAATATGTGGATAAAGTGCAAAACTTATAGCAACTATGTCATAAACTCCATTTAGAGCATCTTCATTTAAGGTTTGAATATCTTTTGCGATATTGTCAAAGGTAGTATCTTTCATATCTACCCAACCAAATTTGATGGCATAGTACATAAAAATATCGTCGGCGTCAGGGGAGTGTGCAATAAGTGTTTTTTTCATAAGCCTATTTTAACAAAAGTTTAATTAAGATTGCTCAAAATTAAAAGATAACTTTAAAATGGTGTTAAAAACATGACAATATGTCATATTTTTAATTACTAAATCAAAATTTACCTATAATTACTCAAAATTTAAAATAAGCGAGCCACTTATGGATGCAAACAAACAAAAATCACTAGACTTAGCCATGAAACAAATCGATAAGGCATTTGGAAAAGGTGCTTTGATGAGACTTGGAGATAAAAATATCGAACCGATACAATCCATCAGCACTGGCTCACTTGGTCTTGACCTAGCCTTAGGGATTGGTGGAGTACCACAAGGAAGAGTTGTAGAGATATATGGACCAGAGAGTTCTGGTAAAACAACACTAGCTCTTCAAATAACTGCTGAGTGCCAAAAAAATGATGGGGTATGTGCCTTTATAGATGCTGAACATGCACTTGATGTAGTTTATGCGAAAAATCTTGGCGTAGATGTCGATAACTTGCTTGTTTCTCAACCAGATTATGGAGAACAAGCCTTAGATATAGTTGAGACTATTGCAAGGAGTGGAGCAATTGATTTGATAATTATAGATTCAGTTGCTGCACTAACACCAAAAGTAGAGCTAGAAGGTGAAATGACAGACCAACAAGTGGGTGTTCAAGCAAGATTAATGTCAAAAGCTCTTAGAAAATTAACAGGCGTTCTCTCTAAAATGAACTGTACTGTTATCTTTATCAACCAAATCCGTATGAAGATTGGAATGATGGGTTATGGTTCACCTGAAACTACAACTGGTGGAAATGCACTTAAATTTTACGCATCAGTTCGTATCGACATCAGAAGAATTGCCTCACTTAAACAGGGTGAAAGTGTTATAGGGAACAGAGTAAAAGCAAAAGTTATCAAAAACAAAGTAGCACCACCATTTCGTCAATCAGAATTTGACATCATGTTTGGTGAGGGAATATCTAAAGAGGGTGAACTTGTTGATTATGGTGTAAAACTAGACATCATAGATAAGGCTGGGGCGTGGTTTGCTTATGAAGAAACAAAACTAGGTCAAGGTCGTGAAAATGTCAAACAAAAGTTTAAAGATGAACCAGAACTAGCCAAAGAGATAGAGGATAAGATAAAAGTTGCTATGGGAATTAGTGATGTAATGGTTATGGATACTTCTGAGATTAAAGACTCTGATGCATAAAACTTATTTCTAACCTATTTTTTAATGAAATTTAGGTAAAATTGCACTAATAAAAAACATAAAGGTAGAAAAATGTTTATAGATAGTGTAAGTGCAATCGAAGTAATGGATTCTCGTGGTAACCCTACTGTAAAAACAACAGTTGAACTAAGTGATGGAACTATAGAGAGTGCTATAGTGCCTTCAGGTGCAAGTACTGGTAGTCGCGAAGCATTAGAGCTTCGTGATGGTGATGAGAGATATATGGGTAAAGGTGTTTTAAAAGCGATAGCTCATGTAAACAATGAGATAAATGATGCGTTAGTTGGACAATCTCCATTTAATCAAGCTGTTATAGATGCTACTATGAAAGAACTTGATGGAACTGACAACTATGGAAACCTAGGTGCAAATGCAGTTCTTGGTGCGTCAATGGCAGTATCTCGTGCTGCAGCCAAATCTTTAGGTATGCCTCTTTATCGTTATCTTGGTGGTGCTAACGCTATGGTTGTTCCTACTCCTATGCTAAACATCATCAATGGTGGAAGTCATGCTGATAACTCTGTTGACTTTCAAGAGTATATGATTATGCCTGTTGGTTTTGAAGATTTTGCTGAGAGTCTTCGTGCATCAAGTGAAGTCTATCACAACTTAAAAGCAATCCTAAAAGCTAAAGGTCATCAAACTGCTTTAGGTGATGAGGGTGGTTTTGCTCCAAACTTAACATCAAATGAAGAACCTATACAAATCATTATAGAAGCTATAGAAGCTGCAGGATATAAAGCTGGTGAAGAGATTGCGATAGCCATGGACCCTGCAAGTAGTGAGTTTTATAAAGATGGTAAATATGAACTAGCTGGTGAAGGTAAATCTTTATCAAGTGCTGAGATGGTTGATTATTATGTTGATTTATGTAACAAATACCCTATCGTTTCCATAGAAGATGGTTTAGCTGAAGATGATTGGGATGGATTTAAGCTCATGACTGAAAAACTAGGCGATAAAATCCAAATAGTTGGTGATGACCTTTTTGTTACAAATGCAAATATCCTTAACGAAGGTATCCAAAAAGGTATAGCAAACTCTATACTTATCAAACCAAACCAAATAGGTTCTCTAAGTGAAACTATGCAAACTGTTCGTTTAGCACAAAGAAATGGTTATACTTGTGTCATGAGTCACCGTTCAGGTGAGAGTGAAGATGCTTTTATAGCTGACTTTGCTGTAGCACTTAACTGTGGTCAAATCAAAACTGGTTCAACTGCTCGTGGTGAGAGAACTGCTAAATACAATCGTCTTTTAGAGATAGAAAACGAAGTTGTATATGGTGAATATTTAGGATTAGTTCTTTTTAACTAGGTTTAATTATGCCAAATGAAGAACTTTTCCAAGAGATAGACAACACCCAGAGCATAACTCAGAGGTATTTAGGTCTATCACTCAATAAGTTCTTTGTTTTACTTTTTATCGTCATATCTTTCGGAGTTTATGTTGGAATTTTACTTTATGGTACAAACTCTTTAGAAGTTCTTTTAGGCTTAGAAGATTATGAGACATATTTACAATCAGAAACAGTGCGATTAAAAAATGAAAATTCTGAGCTTCAACGAGAATATTTTGAACTAAAAGAAATATCTGCACAATAATTAGATATAATTATTTAAAATAATTTTAGGGGTTAGCTTGATTAAACTACTTTGTATTATATCTATCTTTTTTTTATCTCTAAACGCAAGAGAAAACCCTTTTTTTGCCCCAAAAGGACAGAGCGTTCCCATCACTTCAAATATGGATACTTCCTTAGTCCCTTTAAAACAAGCATCACTATCATTGCCCTCTACAGCTAGAGTGATAGAGTCAGTAACTATAAAATATAAAAACCTTGATGGTTCACAAGATACAAAAAGTATCTCACTTGACAATAAAATCGACTGGCATTTACCAGTTTTTGTATCTCAAAGTTACCAAAATGTTCAAGATACAAAAAAGTCAGCAAGACACAGTTACAAAAAACTACTTCATCTAAAATTTATATCTTTTGATGAGGATGGAAAAACTTTAAAAGTAACAACAAGTGATAAGATGATTAGAAACTTTTTACTTGTAAATCCTCATAGAATAGTTTTTGACTTTAAAAGAGAGCTTGATATAAGGAGTTATATTAAAAAATCTCCTAAAAATTCTATCTTTACTAAGATTAGAATTGGTAATCACAAAGGTTACTATAGAGTTGTTGTAGAACTAGATGGTTACTACTCTTATCAACTTCATCACTCTAAAAATGTATATATTTTCAAGCTACGGTAAGATTAGGGAGTTTTCATGAAGTCTATAATTGTAATGACCTTTATTTTTGGCTTGATTATTTTTATTGACCACTCCATGATAACAAGACATTCTCAAATAAAAGAGATTAATTCTACAAAAGTAACACCTAAACAAGAAGAAGCATTAGAAGCCCAAACAAAAAAACATAAAACGAAAAAAACAGTAAAAAAAAGACATATATCTCAAAAGAAGAAAAAGTTTTTTTCTCTTGTAGTTCCTGCTATTGAAAATGTGCATAAAGAGCAAGAAAAACAGTTTGAGAGAGTAAAACAGGATATTCAAGAAAATAAAAACACTCCAGAGATTGCAAGACTAAAAAAATTATACAGAGTAACAGACAATCATGATTTACTTTTAGCTCTAAAACCTCATCCTGCGAGTATAGTGATAGCTCAAGCTGCGATAGAGAGTGCTTGGGGAACTTCAAGATTTTTTAGAGAAGCTAACAATATTTTTGGAATGTGGAGTAAAAATCCAAATGAACCAAGAATTGCAGCTGGAGTTAAACGAAATGGGACTCATACAATATGGCTAAAAAAGTTCCCAAATCTTGACGAATCCATCAAACAATACTATATTACCATCGGAAGAGCAAAAGACTACAAGGAGTTTAGAGCTTTAAGATACAAAACTAATGATGTAAATAAACTGGTTAAAAAACTAGATAAATACTCCGAACTTGGTGATAAATATACAAAAATAATATCTTCCGTAATCAAGCATAACAATTTAACAAAGTATGATAAATAACAATCTGCTA
>JALTUB010000233.1 GCA_027047745.1 Sulfurimonas sp. | reverse complement strand
ATTAAAATCCTCTCAACAACAGTGGGTGAAACAGCAGCTGATTTTGTAAATATAAATTTAGGATTTGGACTTACAAACACTACTTTACTTATGGGGGCGATAACTGTATTATCGGTATTGTGGCAACTTAAACTAAAAAAATACTATGCTCCCGCATATTGGTTTCTAATCGTAATGATGAGTATTGAGGGAACCTTAATCACAGATATGCTTGTAGATAAATTTGGTATTTCTCAAATAACTTTGGATATAATTTTTACCATAGCAATGTTGGCAATATTTTATCTTTGGTATAAAACAGAAAAAACACTATCTATTCATGAGATAGATAACAATGCAAGAGAAATATATTATTGGATAATTGTTTTGACTACTTTTGCACTTGGAACAGCAGTTGGAGACACTGTATCTGAGCATTTAAGTTTTGGATATTTGCATTCGTTGATTTTGTTCGGCTCTATTTTTTTTATAGCTTATGGGTTACATTTAAAAAAGATATTAAGCGGTGTCAGTGCATTTTGGATCGCGTTTATAGCCACAAGACCTATTGGTGCATCGTTAGGTGATCTTTTGATACAAATGCCAAAAGATGGTGGGCTTGGTATCAACAATGGCATTGTAAATATAGTCTTCTTTTCTATAGTTATTGGACTTACGACCTACTTAAATATAACTAAAGTAGATGTTGAGATAGAGAAAAAATAAATATTCTTATAAAAATTTATTGAAGGATCAGGTTTAAATATGATTCTTCAATATCCTACTTATTTTTCATTTTTGTTTCATCTTGATGCAATATTATATGATAACTGACTTTACGCACTATAATGAGCAAAGCTCGTTATAGTGGCAGGAACTCAAAGTCCCTACAACCCTTTGAAGCTTGCGAAAAGTAGGACTTTTCGAGAAAAAAGTGCGTAAGATCAGATGATAACTCTATTATAATATAGGAGATTGAAGATGAATAGATTTGGAATCAGACGATTTTATTTGATTATTATCATGCCAATTATTAGCTTTGCCAACTTAAACTTGACACTGCCACAATATATTGAGAAAGTAAAAAAAAGAAATCTAAATATTAACATTGCATTGAAAGAGATGAAAATCAGTTATTCAAGATTAAAAAAATTAAATTCTAATCTCAAAGCAAGAAAAAGACCAAATATCGAATTTGGCAGTGAATATCAAAAACAGCACAAAGGCATCACTACGCTAAATACACTAAAAAACAGTATTACTCTAAGCTACAACCTCTCTTATTTGGTAAAACAAAATAATTTATCTCAAATTTTTATCACTAAGGCAAAAAGATTAAAAAGAGATATTGTTA
>JALTUB010000232.1 GCA_027047745.1 Sulfurimonas sp. | reverse complement strand
GCTCAAAATTATGCAAATTTGAGATCTATTATTGATACTTCTCGTAAAAGAGGCTTAAATGAATTTGAAGTCTTGAAAACTGTAATTGAGGGGAATTCTGTCTTTTAGATAGGGTGATTAGTTACGACTATTTTATCAACAACTTTATTATTTTTGGATATAATCTCTTTATAAAAGACACCTGCTGTGTTGGTAGGAATACGTTTTAAAAGTGTTTTCATGAGGATGCTCCTTGTGATTCTAGTCCCGCAAAAGTCCAAATGATATGAGTAAATTGGACTTTTCTTGATGAAGTATGAAACAAAAGAAAACCTCTATAACTCCCTAATATAGGGAAATTTAGGAGGTTTGAGACGATTTGATTAAATATGAAAAAGGACGATTATGGAGTGCGAATTTCCAACAGTTAATTCAAATATGGATGAAGTAAAAGAGATTTTTGATAGTGTGAAGACGATAGCTATTTTAGGCTTGTCTCCTGATGCTACAAAAGATAGTAACAAAGTTGCTACCTACTTACAAAGCGTAGGTTATAAGATAGTTCCTGTTTATCCAAAAGGGGATGAGATTCTTGGGGAAAAAGTTTATAACTCTTTGGCTGAGATACCATTTGCTGTTGATATGGTAGATATTTTTAGAAAACCAAAGGCTCTTGATATGATTGCTGATGCATGTATAGCTCGAGGTGATGTGAAAGTATTTTGGGCTCAAAAAGGTATAGTAAATAATGAAGCAGCACAAAAAGCAAAAGATGCTGGGATGAAAGTTGTACAAAATCAATGTACAATGGTTGACCATAAATCTATTCAGGACTAATATTGATAAGTTTAAAAAGTATTCAAGATGCTAAAAAACGCATTGAAGATGTTATAGTTGATACACCATTTTCACATGCTCCATATTTAAGTGAAATATCTGGATGTGAAGTGTTTTTAAAAAAAGAAAATTTACAAAATACTGGTGCATTTAAACTTCGTGGGGCTTATAATAAAATAGCAACATTGAGTGATGAGCAGAGAGCTTGTGGAGTTGTTGCTGCAAGTGCAGGAAATCATGCACAAGGTGTTGCTTTTTCTGCTTCTAAGTTTGGAGTAAAGTCAGTTATTGTTATGCCAGAATCAACACCTTTGACAAAAGTAAATGGTGTTAAACATTTTGGTGCAGAAGTTATCTTAAGTGGTAGCAACTATGATGAAGCTTATGCTTACGCAGTGAAATATGGAAACGATAATCATCTTACATTTGTCCATCCATTTGAAGATGAAGAAGTAATAGCAGGGCAAGGAACAGTTGCTTTAGAAATACTTGAGAAATGTGAAGATATAGATGCAGTTTTAGTACCTGTTGGTGGTGGTGGACTTATCTCTGGGATGGCAAGTGCCATAAAAAGTATCAACAAAAATATAGAAGTTATAGGTATAAGCGCTCTTGGTGCACCTGCATTTAAGAACTCGTATGACTTAAAAAAAGCTGTTGATACTACAAGTGTTAGAACTATTGCCGATGGTATAGCTGTTCGTGATACATCTAGTGTAACACTTCAACACGCTTTAGAATTAGTAGATGATATTATAAGTGTTGATGATGAAGAGATTGCGAGTGCTATCTTGTTTTTGCTAGAGAAACAAAAACTTGTTGTTGAAGGTGCTGGTGCTGTTGGTATAGCTGCACTGCTTCATGGAAAGTTAGAACGATTGAAGGGTAAAAAAGTAGCAGTTGTTTTAAGTGGTGGAAACATGGATGTTACACTTTTATCTGTTATTATAGAGAAAGGTCTTCTGAAATCTGGTCGAAAAATGAAACTAACGGTAACACTAGTAGATAAACCTGGTTCTTTAATGCGTTTTACAGAGATATTAAAAGAGTTAAATGCAAATATAGTGCATATAGCTTACGATAGAACTTCTATCTCACTAGATTATGGCGATGCTAATGTGACAGTACATATGGAAACTAAAAGTGAAGAACATCAAGAAGAAATAAGAAGCGTACTTAAAAATGAGGGCTACATAAGGGATTAATGTAAATGAAATCAATTAAAGTTTTAAATATTAAAAAACCGATTATTTTAACTAAAATATTGAGTGATGGCACTTTATGCGTTGTTGATTCTGAAACAACTGTTAGATACTTTAATATTGACGACTTTAGTTTGAAATCTGGATTTAAACTTGGTGTTAATCATCTAAGATATAAAACTGACATGGTTGATGTTAGTAATAATGCCGAATATATAGTTACCATAAGTGGTGATGGGAAAGAATCGCGACTTTATAATGCTAAAACAAAAAAGGCCATAGCAAAAGTTGGCAGGCATCAAGGTGAAGTTTCTTGCGTTGGTATAGATAGCTCAAATAGATATATGTTCTCTTGTGGAGATGACGGTAAAACATTTGTAGTTGATATGAAAATGGAAAAAATAGTTTTTACACTTCCTATACATATTGATACAGTTACTGATATTGTATTTAGTTCAAATTCTAACTGGGTTGCTACATCTAGTTATGATAGAAAAATTTCTCTATTTAATCTATCTACAATGACTCCAAAAGCAAAACTAAAAGCTCATTCAAGTACTATTGTAAAGCTACATTTCTTAGGTTATGACAGACTTGTTAGCGTAGATAAAAAAGCTTCAGCTATTGTTTGGGATGTTCATGAAGCTAAACTAATAAAAAGACTTGATAATATTCATGACGATCCTACTCAAATAGTGTCTGATGATGAAAATAAATTTCTCTTTGTCGGTACTGCTTTAGGATATGTAGTTTTATATGATTTGGGTACATATAAACTTTTATCAAAGAAGTTTATAAAACTCTCTTCAGAGATAACTTCTATGGCTTTTGATGCAAGTACAAAGAACCTAATCATAGGTAGCGAAGATGGAAAACTTTCTTTTTTCAAAATATATGAAGGCGAAGAAAAAATTACAGAACTTTTAAAACTAAAAGATTTTGAAGGTATCTATCATGAAGCAGAAGCAAATCCAATTTTAATCCATACACAGTCATACGAACTATACGAGAAGATTTGGGAATCAACTGTAAAAAATGCAAAATCTTATCTTCAAAAAGGTGATAAAAAATCAGCAATAGCAATATTTAAAAACTTTAAAAATATACCTTCTAAAAATAATATCATGCAAAATATAATGCTTGAGTATGAAGATTATTCTAAGTTTGTAACTCTTGCTAAGCAGGGAAAATTAGCATTGGCTTATGGTTTGGCAAATCAGCATCCTATGTATAAAAACTCTTCTATCTATATAGCCCTTGAAAAAAATTGGAAAAAAGCATTTTTACAAGCACAAAAATATGCCTTAGAACCAAAAGGTGCAGAAAATGCAAAGCAGATATTAGCACCTTACAGAGGTCTTAGTGAAAAAACAAAACTTATACAAGAACTTTTAACTCAAGGTGAGATATATAAGCGTTTTAGAGTTGCTATCAGTCAAAAAAATTTTAAAATTTGTTTTGAGTTGATAAAACAACACCCATTTTTAAAAGAATTTTCAGAGTACGAAACAATCATGAACTATGCAGATACTCTTTACATAAAGTCTCATCAGTTTATAAAAGATGGTGATACTCATGCTGCTATAAAAATGTTAAGGATACTTTATAATTTTACTGACTTTACCGAAGAAGTGAGAGAGTTAATGCAAGATATTGAAAACAGACAAAAATTTTTTACGGCGATAGAAGAAAAAGATATTGCATTGTCTTATAACCTTTTAGATGAGACCGATGAACTTCTTGAAACTGAAGATGGGAAAAAACTTCAAGAAATATGGAACAATGACCTTTATCTAGCAAATGAAAAAGCAGTTAATGGAGATGTTGAAGGTGTTAAAATAGCACTTGAAAAGTATATGAATATAAGCTCTAAATATGCTGCAATAGGTACTGTTTTTGGATGGTGCTATATGGTACAACTAGAAAATGCAATACGAGCTAAAAAAGATAAGGCAGATATAGAAAACGGTATTAAAAACTATATGCTCTCTTTTGGATTACAAGACCAAATCGAAAACTTTTATAAAATTTTTAAAAGTAGATATAAAGATTCAAAATTATCATTAGAACACTTAACAAAAGGCTCTTTAAGTATGTGGCGTCCATCTATGATAGTAGATTCTATTTTAGATTAGGTATTATTTTTAACCTAAAATATAGCAATTTTTGCCTATAATAAGTCAATTTTAAATTAATAATTATTAGAGGAGACTTTTTATGCAAATTACTGGTGCACAGATGGTCATAGAGGCTTTTATCGCTGAGGGTGTAGATACTGTTTTTGGTTACCCTGGTGGAGCAATAATGAATGTATATGATGAGATATACAAACAAGATGGATTTCAACATATATTAACTCGTCATGAACAAGCAGCAGTTCATGCTGCTGAAGGTTATGCAAAAGCAAGTGGAAAAGTTGGTGTCGCTATGATTACCTCAGGTCCAGGTTTTACAAATGCAGTTACAGGTCTTGCTGATGCTTACATAGATTCTGTTCCTTTAGTTGTTGTCTCAGGTCAAGTTCCTATGAGCCTTATTGGTACTGATGGGTTTCAAGAGATTGATGCTATCGGTATTAGCCGTCCTTGTACCAAGCATAACTATCTTGTTACAGATGCTGCAGACCTTCCTCGTGTACTTAAAGAGGCTTTTCATATTGCAGGTAGTGGTCGCCCTGGTCCTGTTCATGTTGATATTCCTAAGGATGTTACTGCTCAGATAGCCGAATATAACTATGATTTTGAAGTTGAGCTAGAAACATATAAACCACACACAAAAGGTAACCCTCGTCAAATCAAAAAAGCGATGGATGCTATAGCAAAAGCGAAAAGACCTCTTTTTTATCTTGGTGGTGGTATCATAAACTCAAATGCAGCTTATGAAGTACGAGATTTAGTTCATAAAACTAAGATACCAGCAGTTGAGACTTTTATGGCTCGTGGTACGCTTTCTTATGATGATGATTTGTTGATTTCTATGCTTGGTATGCATGGCTCTTATGCTGCAAATATGGCTATGAGTGAGACTGATTTGGTTATTGCTCTTGGTGCTAGATTTGATGACCGTGTTACTGGTAAGCTCTCAGAGTTTGCCAAAAATGCAGATGTTATTCATGTAGATATTGACCCTGCATCTATCTCTAAGTTAGTAAATGCAGACTATCCTATAGTTGGAGATGTTAAAAAAGTAGTTTTAGATATGTTGCAACATTCTGAGCATATTGATCCTGATAATTATGAGTCTTGGAGAGAAACTATATCAAACTTTGATGAGTTACATCCTCTTACATTTCATGAAGATTCAGATAGGTTAAAACCTCAGTGGGTTGTAAAGCGTGTCGGTGAACTTTTGGGTGATAGTGCAAATATCTCTACAGATGTTGGTCAACACCAGATGTGGTCAGCTCAGTTTTATCCATTTAATCGTCCTCGTCAGTTTATAAGTTCAGGTGGACTTGGAACAATGGGCTTTGGTTTTCCAGCGGCTATAGGTGTTAAAGTGGCAACTCCTGATAAAACTAGTATTAACTTCACAGGTGATGGCTCAATCCTTATGAATGTTCAAGAGTTAATGACAGCAGTTGAGAGAAAGATACCTGTTGTAAATATTATTTTAAATAATAACTTTCTTGGTATGGTTCGTCAATGGCAAACACTTTTTTATGATAAAAGATATAGTGAAACAGACCTTTCTGTACAACCAGATTTTGTAAAACTTGCTGAAGCTTTTGGTGGAATAGGGTATAGAGTTAAGACAAAAGAGGAGTTTGACGCAGCACTTAAAGATGCCATAGAGAAAAATGTAGTTGCGTTTATAGAAGTAATAGTAGAGAGATTTGAAAATGTTATGCCGATGGTTCCATCAGGTGGAAGTCTGTTTAACATGATGTTATTAGAGAAAAAGGAGACAAAATAATGACTGCAAACAGTGATAATAGTGAAAGAAGAGTAGTTTCAGTTATTGTTGTAAATGAAGCGAGTGTTTTATCTCGTATCACAAATCTTTTTTCTGGTCGTGGATACAACATCACATCATTAACAGTTGCACCTATCCCAGAGAGTAAATATTCTCGTTTGACTATAGTTACGGCTGGTTCTGTTCGTGTAATAGAGCAGATTACTAAGCAGTTGCATAAACTTATACCAGTTCTTCGTGTTTATGAGCACTCAGATATAGTTGAAAAAGAGATGGCACTTGTTAAGTTTCCTATAACTGAAAATATTACAGATATAGATACTCTTTGTCGAGCATATAATGGAAAAATAGTTAATGTTGGAGAAAATGTTGTTATCGCTATGGTTGCAGATGAATCAACAAGGATTGAGAATTTTTTAAAATCAATAAAGCGTTATAACCCAAAAGAGATAGTACGAAGTGGTGCTGTTGCTTTAGAGAGATAAGTTCATGACTTTAAGTTATATAGCTTCAATCTTACAAAAAGAGTTCAACGCTAAAGATATACAAATCACTGGTATGAATACTTTAAAAGATGCAGATGCTCATGAAGTTTCTTTTGTTTCAAATGCAAAATATGTTAAAGATATAAAAGATACAAAAGCTGCTGCTGTTATTATCTCTGAGGATTTAGTAAAGTTTTTGCCAAGTTCTTCTGTTGCCTTAGTTGTTGATAACTCTTATCTATCTATGGCACAACTATCCAAATATTTTGCACCAATGATTGAAGATGATACTTTGCCTGTTGCTATCATTGGTGAAGGAAGTAAAGTTTCTTCAAAGGCTGAAATAGCAAATGGTGCTAAAGTAGGAAAAAACTGTACTATATTAGCACACTCTTATGTTGGTGCTAATTGTGTGATTGGTGACAATACAATTATCTATCCAAGTGTAACTATATATAGGGATTGTCTTGTAGGAAGTGATTGTATTATTCATGCAAATAGTGTAATAGGTTCTGATGGTTTTGGATTTGCTACTGATGCCAAAGGTGAGCATACTAAGATTTATCAAAATGGAAATGTAGTTATAGAAAATGATGTAGAGATTGGTAGTAACACAAGTATAGACAGAGCTGTTTTTGGAAGTACCTTGATAAAAAGAGGTGTGAGAATAGATAATCTTGTTCAAGTGGGTCATAACTCTGAGATAGGTGAATATAGTGTTATGGTATCTCAATCAGGCGTTGCTGGTTCAACAAAACTTGGGCGAAATGTTGTTATGGGTGGTCAATCAGCTACAGCAGGACATCTTAGTATAGCACCATTTACTACATTAGCTGCAAGAAGTGGTGTTACAAACAATATCAAAGAGAGTGGGAAAACTTTTGCAGGATTTCCTTTGATGGATCATAGAAAATGGCTAAAACTTCAGGTTAAAATTGCTAAACTATTAAAGTAAGAAACCATAAATAAATTATAAAGGATTTTAGATGACAACAACAATCGCATTAAGTGGAACAAAAAAAGGTGTTATTTCGGTAACTAAGATAGATGAGCCATACGGAAAAGATAGTGCAACTGTTGCAAGTATAGGTATATCTTTAAAAGGTGATGCCGAGAATCCAGAGTGGAAAGTCCATCTTCCTATGGATAACTTAGATGCAGTTATCGAGGCTTTACAAGCTTTAAAATAAGAAGAGTCTAAAGACTCTTCACAAACTCTTCTATGCGTTTGATACCCATTCTTATACTTTCTATATCTGTTGCAAAACTAAATCTAAAATAACCTTCACTACCAAAACCAACACCCGGAACAACTGCTACCTCTTTTTGTGCAAGTAAATCTTTTGCAAACTTTAGCGAATCATTGCTAACTTTTTTAATATTTACAAAAAGATAAAAAGCACCATCAGGTTTTAAAACACTTAAGCCCTCTATGTTGTTAAATAACTCTACAGCTTCATCCCGACGCTTGATAAACTCTTTTCTCATCATCTCTATTGTCTCATCTGCACTTCCATCAAGACCTGCAATAGCTGCATGTTGTGTGATAGAGTTGATATTTGATGTGCTTTGAGACTGTAGTTTTTTAGTTGCCTTGATAAGTTCACTATCAAAAGAAGCCATATAACCAAAACGCCATCCTGTCATGGCAACTGATTTACTAAGTCCATTTATAGTGACAGTTCGCTTAAACATATCATCACTTACTGCAGCAGCAGATGTAAACTCTCCTTTATAAATTAGCTTTTCATACATCTCATCACTTGCTACTATGATTTTAGTACCTTCAAGCACTTTTGCTAGTGCAGTTAACTCTTCTTTTGAATATACTGCACCTGTCGGGTTTGATGGTGTTGTTAAAACTAACATTTTTGTCTTTGGAGTTATTGCATTTTTTAGTTGCTCTGGAGTGATTTTAAATGAAGTTTCATCACTAGTTTCAAGCTCTACAACACTCCCCCCACAATACTTAACTAACTCTGGATATGTAACCCAATATGGTGCAGGGATTATCACTTCATCACCATTTTGTATTGTTGCAGAAAACAGGTTAAACAGAGAATGTTTCGCACCATTGTTTACAATGATTTGATTTGGTTCATATATTAAACCATTGTCTCTTTTAAGTTTTGTAGCTATTGCGGCTTTTAGCTCTAATATGCCATCAACAGCAGTGTATTTTGTGCAGCCTTTATTGATTGCGTCTATAGCTGCATCTTTTATAACTCTAGGCGTATCAAAATCAGGCTCACCTGCTGAAAAACTCAAAATATCCTTACCTTCAGCCTTTAGCTCTTGAGCTAATGTTGTGATTGCTATGGTAATTGATTCTGATAGAGTGTTGATGCGATTTGTTAGCATAAAAAGTCCTTATTTATTAGCTACAAAATAGCTAAATATTAATGAAATTATACTAAAATAATAATATATATAAGTTTATATTTGCAAAAAAATTAGCTTTTATTTAATTTTTCATAGCCGTAATAAATGATTCATATATATTTTCTAACTCTAAGTCTTCTTCTAAGACTTTTTTGTTGTCTTCTACTAAAATATGTTCTAAGATAGCGACTCTTTTTAAGAGATACTCAAACATCTCTTTGTTTATGTCTGGAAGCATGTTATGCATAAATGGATCTGTACATCTACCTTTTTCTATAACATGAGCAGGAATTCCAATGGCAGTAGAACAATCAGGTACTTCTTTTACAACAACAGAGTTAGCCCCTATCTTTGCATTTTCACCTACAATGATATTACCTAAAATCTTTGCCCCAGCACCTAATACTGCACCTTGTTTTATAGTTGGATGTCGTTTTCCATGTTCAAGCGAAACACCACCGAGTGTAACACCTTGATATATAAGAACATCATCTTCAACAATTGAAGTCTCACCTATTACAACACCTGTTCCATGGTCTATGAAAACACGCTGACCAATAACGGCTGCAGGGTGAATGTCAATATGCGTAAAGATTTGAGTAAATCCCATCAACATTCTAGCTAAACCTTTAAAATTTGCTTTATATAATCTATGAGACACTCTATACCAAGCTATAGCCCAAACACCTGGATAGTTAAAAAGAAAGTCTAATGCAGAATGAAGAGCTGGATCGTTTCTGTATGCATTTGCAAAATCTTCTCTAATCTCACTAAATAATCCCAATTTTAAATCCTATGTTAGTTTGTAGTTCGTAGATAGCCATTTTGTTCAAGAAAGGTTTCTAATTTTGAAAGTGTACCACTTTTTTCTTTTTCTGTGATAAAATCACTTTTAAGTAAATCTGTTTTAAGTTTTTTTAAAATTGAATCTTTGTTATAACCTATAGAGTCTAAAATATCAAGAATATTTTTCGATTTTATCTCATTTGTTATAGTATAGTCTGTGTCGTTGATATTTATAGTATATTCGTTAGGGTGTGTAAATAGATTATGATTCATGCCTAGTGTCTCTTGATATGCTCCAACATTGAAAAAACCTAAAAAATAGTCCTCTTCATCTGTGTTAATATCATGAAGGTAAAGAGGTTTTTCTGGGTTGAAACCAATCTCTCCATCACTATCACATGTAATATCCCAAAGTGATGCTGCACGAATAGGTGTAGTATTTAGATAATGTATAGGCATGACAGGAAATTGTTGTCCTAAACCCCAATAATCAGGCAAACTTTGAAATATAGAAGCATTTATAAGGTAGCGTTCTTGAAGTTTTGTTTGGAGTTGTTCAAGCTCATTTGTAGGATTTGATGATTTTAAGTATAGTGCTTTTTTGATTATATTATGTACTAAAATCTCTGCATTTGACCTATCTTGCAAATCAATATAACCCAAATCAAAAAGTGTAAATAATGACTCCATATGATCAAGTGCATCATGAAGATACTCTATGCAGTTTGTGTTATTTAAAAGTCTATTTAACTCTTTTAGCTCTTCTATCAGAGGAGGATTATTCTTTTTGAAATTTAATAATTTTTCTTGATAATCTTGTGAAAAAAGTTCTAAAACAGGTGTTATTAAGACAGCATGAGAGGCAGATATATATCTACCTGATTCTGTAAATATATCTGGATGTTTTACACCTTTTGCGTCCATTATTTCCCCAAGTAAAAAAACAACTGAACTTGCAAATTCATCTATAGAGTAGTTCCTTGCATGAGACTGTATGTGTTGGTTGTATTCTACAGCTAAACCACCACCTATGTTAATACTTGATAGAGAGTTAGCCCCCATCTTTTTAAGTTCGGCGTATATATTTCCAGCTTCACGAAGTGCTTTTTTAAGTGGTGAAATATCAGACATTTGAGAGCCGATATGAAAATGAATCATACTAAACCTATCTAACAAATTTGCATTTTTAAGTAGATTGATAGCTTCTATAATCTCAGTAGAAGTGAGTCCAAATTTTGCATCCATACCTCCACTTTTAGCCCAAATACCACTACCAGCACTATGTAGTCTTATCCTGATACCAATATTTGGAATTTTTAATGATGAAGTAGAAGCAATATCTATAATACTTTCTAATTCGTTTAACCCCTCTATAGTTACTGTTATATTATGCCCACTTTGAGCTGCGATAAAGGCAAGTGTTAGCATCTCTGTATCTTTAAATCCATTAACGGTTATGTTTGCACCATTTGGAGTTTGACTCATGGCCAATATTAGTTCTGCTTTACTTCCAGCTTCTAGCCCATAATTATACTTTTTGCCTTTTGTGGTTATAGCTTCTACCACAGATGGAAACTGATTTACTTTTAAAGGAAAAACAGCATTAAAACTTCCTTGATAACTGTTTTCGTCAATAGCTTTTGAAAAGTAAGAGTAAAGTGTTTTTATCTGCCTTTGAATAAGATGTGGAAACCTTAAAATCATAGGACCTTTTACATCTTTAGAACGAATTGCATTTGTAATATCTAAAAGTGATGGCATACACTTAAAGTTAAGTTTTATCTCTCCATCTTGGATAATAAAATTTTTGTTTGACCATATATCAAGACCAAAATTATTCAAACAATTGCCTTATAGATGAAGTTTTTGTTTAAAGTAAACATCAACATCAAAATATATTTCACCTGAACGGTTTTTAAAACTTAGACGACTTTTATTGAGGTCATTTATGCTTTTAACTCCCATGACAGCAAGAACAACTTTCATACTTTTAACGAGGTTTTTATGATAGTTACCTATCTCTTTAGCCTCTTTTATAACAAGGTAAGATGCTCGTTTTTTCTCATCCTGTGTTGCTAGTCCAACAGGGCAAACATGAGAACCAAAACCAGAACACATTCTAGCTCTGATGCATCCTGCACTCATCATAAAACCACGAGCAATTCCTACTGCATCTGCACCCATACTCATAGTTATGATAGCATCATCAGGAGTCAATATTTTACCACTTGCTATCAGTTTTGTTTCTTCTCTAACCCCATGTTTTCTTAACATTGTATCAACAATATAAAGGGCATTATTTGTGGTTAAACCAACCGACTCCATCAACTCTAATGGAGCAGTAGCACTACCACCTTCACCACTATCTATAGTTATAAAGTCTGGTAAACCTTTTCCATCAGTTTTTCGTTTTGCCATAGCTTTTGCCATCTCTTCTATGGCATTTGCATCGGAAACCACTATCTTAAAACCAACTGGTTTTTTAGATAGTTTTTGTAGTCGCTCTGTAAAATGAAGAAGATTTTCTATGCTATCAGCAAAAGGAAAACGATTTGGTGAGAAAACATTTTGCCCCTCTGGTACACCTCTATAGTAAGCAATGTCTGCAGTTACTTTTGCAGCAGCTAGTTTTCCACCTGTCTGTTTAGCACCCTGAGCGATTTTAATCTCAGTCATCTTACAAAACTTCATGACCTTTTGATATTTTATTTCGTCAAATTTGCCTTCATGGTCTCTAACACCATAAAGACCAGAACTCATTTGAAATATAATATTTGGTAAACTTTTTGGAACTTCTTTTGGAAAATCTTCAAGTTTTGCTTTCCAGTTTACTCTAAAAAGTACATGTGTATTTGTGTCATATATGTAAGTATTTTGAGTTTTTTTGTTGAGTAAAATATTTCTATACCATTTTAGTGCAATTTTTCTGTTAAAGAAAAAATCTCCTACTTTAAAAGCAAGTTCAGCAAAAGTAGTGCTTTTAACAATCTCTAAATATTTATCATCTTTAGGGTCATGTTTAAGAGTAAAAAGATGATTTGAAGTTAATGAACCCTCTCCTGTATTTATAGTTAAACCAGAATTTCTTCCAGCTAAGCTAAAGGCTCTAACTGCTTCAGGACTTAAAGCTCCATCGCTCATGGCAGAGCGTATAATCGGAGTTTGTGATACAAATGGAATCTCTCTGTCTTTACCAAAAACTACCGAGGTATCATCATCAATTTCATCTTCATTTAGCACACTTGTTGTGTGCTTTATGATAAATCTTGAACCAGAAAAAGGTTGGCTTACAGAAAAAGATTGGTAGTTTGGTTTGTCTTTTGCCGCTGTATAAACCCAGTCAACTTTATCTTTAGATTCATAAAATGTCTCTTCAGCAAAGTATTGACGAAGTGGTTCACGAAGTGCTTCAAACAGGTATCGCATTCTTCCAATAACTGGATAGTTAATCAAAAGAGAATGTTTTCTTTGTACATATCTATCATATATATAGAGAGCAAAAAGGGCAATAAAAGCAGCAAGTATGAAAAATTCTAAAAAGTCTAAAAAGAAATCCCACAACAAATGAAGAGAATTTTCTGGGTGATGCATCTTAAAAATCCTTGAGTAGTATTACCTTTTCTGATTTAGCTTCTAAATCTTTCACCCATATAGTACCATCTTTTATCTCATTTGTTCCAATTACACAACAAAATTGTGCATTTATTTTATCTGCACCTTTTAAATGGTTTTTTAAATTTTTTGCTTTAAAGTCACAAACGGCTTTTTCACTATTGCGTTTGTTGTGTGTAAGTTTTATGATTATATCTATAGCATCTTCATCCATAGCACCCAAATAATACCCATTTCGTTTACTTTCTGGCATAATGATAAGTTCCATAAGCCGTTCAATCCCCATAGCAAAACCAACAGCAGGAGTAGGGCGACCATCTAAGAACTCTACAAGTCTATCATATCGACCACCACCAGCGATGGCACTTTGACTTCCTATATCATCACTAACAAACTCAAAGGCAGTCTTAGAATAATAATCAAGTCCACGAACAAGATTTGTGTCTATTTCATACTCTATATCATTGTCTGAAAGTATTTTTTTGAGTTTTGTAAAATCACTTTCGCAATTTTCACAAAGAGAGTTTATAAGTTTTGGTGCTTTTGTATAAAGTGACTGGCATTTTTCATTTTTACAATCTAAAACGCGAATAGGGTTAGTGCTTTTTCTGCGTTTACAATCCTCACATATCTCATCTTCTACACTCTCTATAAAACTCACAAGAGAGTCTCTATACTGAGGCATACAGTTCTGATCACCTAAAGAGTTGAGTTGGAGTTTGTAGCCAATACCACAAGCTTTAAGAATATCTGCAACCATCATAATCATAGTAGCATCTTCATAAACGCTACCAACACCAAAACTCTCAACACCAAACTGATGAAATTGTCTTAAACGACCTTTTTGTGGTCTTTCATATCTAAACATCGAACCATGATAAAAGAAACGATGAATACCACCTGCTTTATCAAGTTTCTTTTGTATAAAAGCACGAACAACACCAGCAGTTCCCTCAGGGCGAAGACAAACATCATTGTTCCCTTTATCGGTGAATTGATACATCTCTTTTCCAACAATATCACTAGATTCTCCAACACTGCGTTTAAAAAGTGCTGTCTCTTCTAAAAGAGGAGTTTCAATAAAGTGAAAACCATACTTTTGTGCTACAGCTGTAGCTGTGTTTATAAAGTAAGTAAATCTTTCATAGTCCTCACTTAAAATATCGTTCATACCTCTGAGTGATTTAACCATTGCCGTCCTTTTGATTTGTTAAGTTTTTAAATTTAAGCCTAAATAAAACCTAATTCTTTTAAAATTGACTTCATACCTTGAGTGATATCAAGAAGTTCTTCATAAAAAAGACCATCTGCTTTATCTTCAACTATCCATTCATCCAATCTTTTTATAGTCTCAGATTTTTCATTTTCATTTAAGTGTTTAGCTGCTAAAACTGCATTTTTAATTTTTTCTAGATTTGCATGTTTTTTTTGATTACTCATGTTTTTCCTTAATAATTTGTATATTTACCTGATTTAACATCCTCACGAATGCTATCAAGTTTCTCTTGAAGTATATTTAACAGTATCTCCGCTGCCTTATTATCATCTGCTTCAGCTACATCCCAGTTAGTAATCTTCATATTAGCTTTAAAAAGCAACTCTAACTCTTTTTGAATTTCAGATTTTCTACTTTTCAATTCTTTTTCTTCAATACTCATGAATATCCTTTATATTTGTATAATTATACCATACTCTTAGAAAATATTTAGGTTCTGTATGTTGTCAGACAGCAATTCTAACCCATCCCCAAAAAGCATCACTTTACCATTTTTAAAACATAAAAAAATAATCATTTAAAAACTTTTGTAACTACTCACCCCATCTAAAAGACAGAATACCCCTGAATTACTTTTACCAATGATTCAAACTCATTTAAGCCACGCTTTCTTGATGTGTCAATAATACTTCTTAATGTTGCATAATTCTCTGCACCCTCAAGTGATTTAAATTGTCCTGATACTTTTTTGAAATGATTTTACTTGTTTATGTGTTTCGCTTTTATCAATAGTTGGCATTGCTAAAAGATATTCAAGCATCTTGTCATACTCTTCTTTA
>JALTUB010000231.1 GCA_027047745.1 Sulfurimonas sp. | reverse complement strand
GTAAAGCTAAAAAGAACAAAGGCGGCAGACCTAAAAAGGATGCTAGTGAAAAAGCAAGTGAGCAGATTTTTATAAATGTAACTCAAACTGAAAAAGTAAAAATAGAATCTGCTGCTAAAGAGCTTGGGATTAGTGTTAGTGCTTTATGTAAAATTAGCTTGGCTAAGTTTATATAGCACATATAAAATTTATCTTTATATCTGAAAGTTATATTGTGATTAGGTATAATATTAAATCAATTAAATAATACATTATTAACCATAAATTACAAATTACAATAGTTAGGAAAATCCATGAACAAACAACAGTTAGCGGCAAAAATATGGGAATCTGCAAATCAAATGCGATCAAAAATTGAAGCAAATGAGTATAAAGATTATATACTAGGATTTATCTTTTATAAATATCTTTGCGACAAAGAAGAACAGTTCGCATTAAAAGAAGGATATACTCAAGAAGATTTAGTAAATCTCTCAGAAGAGGATGCCGAAAGTGTTGCATATTTTAAAGAAAATATTGGTTTTTTCATATCTTATAATAATCTCTTTTCTACTTGGATTAAACTAGGTCGTGATTTTGATGTCTCAAATGTTAGGGACTCTTTATCAGCGTTTGATCGCCTAATTAGTCCAGCCCATAAAAAACTATTTGATGGTATTTTTGATACTCTACAAACAGGACTTAGCAAACTGGGGGAGAGTGCTCCTGCGCAAACTAAAGCGATTAGTCAGCTTATTCACCTGATTAAAGATATTCCTATGAACTCTAAACAAGATTATGATGTGCTTGGGTTTATCTATGAGTATCTTATCAGTATGTTTGCTGCTACCGCTGGAAAAAAAGCAGGTGAATTTTATACACCTCATGAAGTTTCTGTTTTGATGTCAGAGATAGTTGCTCACGCTCTTAAAAATAGAAAAGAGATACAAATCTATGATCCTACAAGTGGTTCAGGCTCACTCCTCATTAACATCGGTAACTCTGTAGCTAAACACATGGACGATGAGAATAATATCAAATACTTTGCACAAGAGCTAAAGAAAAATACTTACAACCTAACTCGTATGAATCTAGTCATGAGAGGGATACTACCAAGCAACATCAACACACGCAATGGCGATACATTAGAGGAGGATTGGCCATACTTTGATGAAAATGACCCTGTTGGAACTTATGACCCTCTCTATATAGATGCAGTTGTTTCAAATCCTCCTTATTCGCAAAAGTGGGATAGTGAAAATAAAGAATCAGACCCAAGGTATGCCCGTTTTGGATTAGCACCAAAGACTAAAGCAGATTATGCTTTTTTACTCCATGACCTTTACCACTTAAAGCCTGATGG
>JALTUB010000230.1 GCA_027047745.1 Sulfurimonas sp. | reverse complement strand
ATAGATTTAAGAAGCATACAAGAACTTTTAGGGCATAAATCAGTTGAAACCACTATGATTTATACTCATGTAGTGAGCGAAATGAACAAAGCAAAACTCATTAGTCCATTAGACTTTTAAAAAGGCAAAAAAATGATAGAAAGATTTTACTTAAAAGATTATCTTAGTTTTAAAGAGACTGAGTTAAATTTACAAAATGGGTTAGTTGTTTTCACTGGACCTAGTGGGAGTGGGAAGTCTATACTTATAGAGTCTATTCTCTCATCTCTTGGTGGCGCTACCTGTGATGCTTCTGTGTGTGAGTCTAGTGTTACATGGGACATAAACGCAGATGAGATGGGCATAGAAAATGATGATATAAATGTCTTTAAACATATAAAAAAAGAGAAGTCTCGTTATTTTGTGAACAACCAAAGTTTATCTAAAAAGTCTATAAGCACTATTGCTTCTAACTATCTTAGGCATTTAAGTTTGAAAGATTTTAGTGATTTTGAAAATGAAAATCTTCTTTCCATCTTAGACAACAGAATAGCATCCAAAAATAAAAAGATAGTTCATATAAAAGATGATTATAAAAAAAGCTACTTGGAACATAAAGAAGTTAAAAAAGAACTTCATAAACTAGAAGAAGAAGAGAAAAAGATAGTTGAGCTAAAAGAGTTTGCAACTTATGAAATAAAAAAGATAGAGGATATAGATCCAAAGTTAGGAGAAGATGAAGAACTTTTAGTTGTTAAAAAAGAACTATCAAAAAAAGAGAAAGTTTTAGATGCTATCAATACAGCTAATGAAGTGTTTAACCATGAAAGTAGTGTTTCAAATGCTTTAGATAGTTTAGAAGTAGATAGTAATTTTTTTGATGATGTCATGAATGAACTTCGCTCTATACTTGAAAGCGCACAAGACAGATTTTCTGCTCTTGATGATGTGGATATTGAGGATGTATTTAACCGTATCGAAGAGTTAAGTGGACTTAAACGAAGGTATGGAAGTATAGAAGATGCTATAGAGTATAAAGAGAAAAAAAAGTTAGAACTTATGAAGTATGAAAATATAGAAGTAGCAAAAGATGACTTATGTGAGAGATATAAAAGTTTAAGTTTAGAACTTGAAAAATTAGCCTTAGAGCTAAGTATCATGAGACAAAAAGAGATTCCTTTGTTTGAAAAAGATTTAAATAAATATTTGACTAATTTATATCTTAGAGATGCTCAAGTTCGACTTACAAATATATCGTATAGTTTATATGGTTGTGATGAATTAGAGATAGAGTTAAACGCAACAAAGTTATCTAAGATAAGCACAGGAGAATTTAACAGACTTCGTTTAGCAATACTTGCCTTAAAATCAAAGTTCATGAGTAAAAATGGTGGAGTGTTAATGCTTGATGAGATAGATGCAAATCTTAGTGGGGAAGAGTCTATGTCTGTTGCAAAAGTGTTAAAACAGCTATCTAAATATTTTCAAATATTTGTCATTTCTCATCAGCCACAACTTACTTCTATGGGCGATCAGCACTTTTTAGTCTATAAAAATGGTAATATTTCACATACAAAAGAGTTAAACTTTGAAGAAAAAGTTGATGAGATAGCTAGAATCATAAGTGGTGATAGTGTTTCAAATGAAGCTAAAAAGTTTGCTCATGAACTATTGGAGAGCAATAAATGATCATAGATACACATATACACCTAGATGATGAAAGATATAGAGATGACTTAAATGAGGTTTTAAATCGTGCGAGAGAGGGTGGTGTTAAAAAGTTTATTATCCCTGGAGCTGACCCAAAGACACTTAAAAGAGCTGTAGAGATAGTTGAAGAAAATGATGATATATATTTTTCTGTTGGAGTTCATCCTTATGATTTGGATTCTTTTGATGAGCTTGATTTTGAAAAATATATATCTCATGAAAAATGCGTTGCTATCGGTGAATGTGGGTTGGATTATTTTAGACTTGAAGGAACAGATGAAGAAAAAGAGTTAGAAAAACAGAAGCAAAAAAGAGTGTTTGTATCTCATATAGAACTTGCGAAAAAATATCAAAAACCACTTATATTACATATTAGAAATGCTTCAAGTGACTCTAAATCTTTGATTTTGGAACATAATGCAGGTGAAGTTGGTGGAGTTCTTCACTGTTTTAATGCAGATGATGAACTGCTTAGTCTTGCAGATAATGGTTTTTATTTTGGTATAGGTGGAGTTTTAACTTTTAAAAATGCTAAAAAACTGGTCAATATTTTGCCAAAAATCCCAAGTGAAAAACTTCTAATAGAAACTGATGGACCTTATTTGACTCCAACGCCACACAGAGGTCAAAGAAATGAACCTTTTTATACTACGATAGTGGCGTCAAAAATGGCTGAACTTTTAAATATTTCCGAAGAAAATATAAAAGAATTAACAACTGAAAATGCCAAAAAACTGTTTCATATTTGATAATATTAAATAAATCTTTAAAGCGAAAAAAATTTACAACTAATTTTAATATAACTTTAGATAAAATAAAACAACTAAAATCCAGATAAAAAGTTGTATATGTTTAAATATCTTTTAATTCTACTGTTTCCATTGTTGCTATTTGCAAATTTGACATATAAATCAAATTACAATAAAGAATTGACACTTTTAGAGTCATTTGATATTGAACCATCTTTTATTTATGACCCCATCATGAATGACATGAGAAATAGCAGAACAACTCTTAAAAAGCATAAACAGTTTTTTAAAGCTATGAAAGATGCTTATCTTTTTATACCTGCGATAAAAAATATCCTCGCTAAGTATGATATACCTCAAGAGTTTCTCTATTTAGCAATGGCAGAATCGAACTTTAGAACGAGAGCATATTCACACAAAAGAGCTTCTGGTATGTGGCAGTTTATGCCAAAAACTGGAAAACTATATCATCTTCATATAGATGAGTATGTAGATGAGAGACGAGATCTTATTAAATCAACTGAAGCTGCAGCAAAATATTTAACTAATTTACATAAAAGATTTGGGAAATGGTATTTAGCAGCCATAGCATATAATTGTGGTGGTGGAAAACTAAGCAGAGCTATAAAAAAAGCTGGAAGTGATAGTTTATCGGTTTTGTTAAATCCCCATAAAAAATATATACCAAGAGAGAGTAGATTTTATATAAGAAAGATTGTTGCACTTGCGTTAATCGGTACTGATGAACAGTTTCTACTTTCTAGTGAATATGGTTATCTTCTAAATCGTGCCAATGCTTATCCTATCTCTACTGTAAAACTTCCTGGTGGTGAGTCATTAACTAGGGTTGCTAAGTTGATAGATTTACCTGTTAGTGAATTGAAAAAACTAAATAGACATCTAAAATATGATTTTGTTCCTCCTTATGCAAAGCACTATGATATTTACATCCCGTATATTAAATTGGCAGATTTTAAACAGAAGTATCATGAAAAATCTATAAGAAATATTTATAAAGTTTATAAAGTAAGAAGAGGGGATAACCTTTCAAAAATTGCTAAAAAGTTTGGAGTTGCTTATAGGGTTATTATGGACTTTAACAGATTAAAAAACAGCAGGCTTAGACTAAAACAAAAGCTTATTATACCGATACCAAGCAATAAAAAAATTGCTAAGATTAACAGTAGATTTTACTATATGGTTAAAAAGGGAGACTCTTTAGGTTCGATTTCAAAGTCCTTTAAAGTTAGTATAAGAAATATAAAATCACAAAACCATCTAAAAAAATCTATGATAAAAATAGGGGATAGGCTTAAAATATATGAGTAGATTTATATACATTTTTTTGATTTTATTTATAACTGTTTTTTCTGGATGTAGTACTAGAAGTAGTCGTTCGTATGGATATGCAAACCATTATACTTCAAGAGGATATTCTTCAGATAGAAAAAAATATTCTCGCCCAACAATGAGACCTTATGTAGTTAGAGGGATTAGGTATCATCCAACTGTGGTAAGTGTAGGTGAGACTTTTAAAGGAAAGGCAAGTTGGTATGGTCCAAACTTTCATGGAAAACTAACTTCAAATGGTGAGAGGTATAATATGTGGGCTATGACTGCAGCACATAAAACTTTACCGATGAACACTATAGTAAAAGTTACCAATTTAAGAAACAATAAGAGTATAGTTGTTAGGATTAATGATAGAGGTCCTTTTGTAGCAACTAGGATAATAGACCTTTCAAAAGCAGCTGCCTCCAAAATAAACATGATAGGGCATGGAACAGCACCAGTTAAGCTAGAGGTACTTGGCTTTGAGAGAAAAGGAGTAAAAAGAATTCCTACTAAAAAAGAGTTAAAAAAATCTCCTAAGAAAAAATCAATAAATCATTTTTCTCTTCAAATAGCATCTTTTTCAAAAATAGATGGTGCTTTAAAAACGCAAGAGAGATATGATGGTACTTCTGGGTATTCAACTGTTATTGTTGATAAAGAAACAAATAGAGGAAGGTTGTTTAAAGTCTTGTTGAGAGGTTTTAAAAGTGAGCAGGAAGCAAGAGATTTTAAAACACACGGAATATTTAAAAAAGCATTTATAGTAAGAGAGGACTAATCATGATAAGTAAAACGAGAACTACGAAAGAGACAGATATAACTATATCTTTGAAACTTAATGGAAGTGGAAAAAGTAAGATAAACAGTGGTGTTGGTTTTTTAGATCATATGTTAGAGAGCTTTTCTAAACACTCATTGATTGATTTGGAAGTATCTTGTAAGGGTGACACGCATATTGATGATCACCATAGTGTAGAAGATATAGGTATTGTGCTTGGTTCTCTCTTGGCTAAGGCTATATACCCTGTTAAAAATATGGAACGATTTGGAAGTGCAAATATAGTAATGGATGAAGCTTGTGTCTCATGCGATTTGGATTTAAGCAATCGACCATTTTTAGTTTACGAACTAAATGTAAGTGGTAAAGTAGGGCAGTTTGACACAGAGCTAGTTGAAGAATTTTTTAGAGCTTTTGTATTAAATGCTAAAATAAGTGCACATATTATCCAGCTTCGAGGAAAGAACAAACATCATATTATTGAAGCTTCATTTAAGTCACTTGCAGTTTCTATTCGTAGAGCTACTACATTTAATGATAGAGTTGGAATACCAAGCACAAAAGATGTCTTATGATTAAGCTTATTGTTCTTGATGTTGATGGCTGTTTGAGTGATGGAAAATTAATATATTCTGCCGATTTTATTGAGAGTAAAAATTTTAATGTTAAAGATGGCTTGGGTATCACAACTTGGATAAAGATGGGACATCAAGTCGCCATTATTACAGGTAGAAGCTCTAAAATAGTGGAAAAACGAGCAACTGAACTTGGTGTACAACATCTTTTCCAAGGTATTAGAGATAAACAAAAAGTGCTTAAAGAATTAATCCAATCTTTAGATATTGAATTTTATGAAGTTGGTGCTATTGGTGATGACTTAAATGACTATAAAATGTTAAATAGAGTTGGTAGAAGTTTTACTCCAAAAGATGGGGTAGAAGATATAAAAAAGTTAGTCAATACCGTACTTAGTAAGAATGGTGGAAATGGAGCTGTTAGAGAAATGATCGATATGCTTGTTGATGAAAATGACCAAAAAAAATTATTTTTATCTATCTGGACTAAGGAGTAAGTTATTAATATAAATTTTTTATTTGCTATAATACTCGGTACTCTTGTTTTTATATTTGTTTCGTTTAAACCATTAAACCTAAAACAGCAAAAATTTGTTGATGTGCCACTATTTGAGTTTTCTACATTTATTAATTATGAAATAAATAAGGTTGGTTTAGATACGATAATGATAGGTACTAAGGCAATCAGATATGCTGATAGATACACAGTAGATGATGTAAATTTTACAGATAATACTAAAAAGTATATTGCAAACATGAAAGCAGATACTGGAGTATATAAACAAGATATTTTAACACTCAAAGGAAATGTTGTTTATACTAGAGAAGATGGCCTGATTTTGGAGACAAGTAAGGCTATTTATAATAAAACAAATAGTGTAACTACTATAGATAATGATTATGTTTTATATAAAGGAAACAATAAAGTTATTGGTTCATCTGCCAAATACAATGGTGTATTAAATACAATCGAATCTAAGAATGTTACAGCCAAATATCAAATAAAAGAGAATTAATAATGAAATACAAACTACTTTATATACTATTTTTAGTATCAACTTTAAGTTCAAATGAATTGCAAATCAAAGCAAATAATTTTCATGGTGATGAAAATACGGGTATATCTGTTTTTACTGGAGATGTAAAAATTAAAAAATTAAATGATGAACTAAATGCTTCAAAAGTTACAGTTTATACAAATAAGCAAAAAGAACCTACTAAATTTGTTGCTGTTGGAAATGTATCTTTTTATATACAGACAAAAGAGAATACTATTTATAGAGGAGTTTCAGAAAAAGCCATCTATATTCCTGCAACTAAAGAGTATCATTTTTTTAAGAATGTTCACATTAAACAAGTTGGAGATAAACAAGAGATTATAGGTGATGAAGTTTTATTAAAAACTATCGAAGGTGAAGCTTACGCAAAGGGATTAAAATCAGAACCTGTGATCATGATATTTAATATAGCAGACGATAAAAATAGTAGCAAGGAACAACAAAAATGATAGAAATTGTTGATGCTAAGTTTATCACTTCTGCCCCAAATGTAAACGCTGCCCCTGAATCTAATATTCAAGATGAAATTGTCTTTATGGCGAGATCTAATGTTGGTAAAAGCTCTCTTTTAAATGCTCTTACAAATCACAAAGGATTAGCGAAAGTTTCATCAACACCTGGTAAAACGAGGCTTATAAACTATTTTGATATTACATTTATAGATAGAGATACAAGTGAGAAAAGAGTTGCTAAATTTGTTGATTTACCAGGTTTTGGTTATGCAAAGGTTTCTAAATCTCTTAAGAATGACTGGGAAAAAAACTTGACAGACTATATTGCTCAACGAGAGCAAATTAAGTTGTTTATTCATTTGATTGATTGTAGGCATCCACACTTAGACATCGATACTTCAGTAAGCCAATTTCTTTTTGATAATGCTAGAGAAGATCAATACATACTTCAAATATTCACAAAAATAGATAAACTAAATCAAAAGGAGCAAAATAAACTTAGACGAGAATTTCCAGATGCTTTAATGGTTTCTAGCTCAAAAAAAAGAGGTACAAAAAAAATCATACAGATAATATATGATATTGTTTATGGAAATAGCGATGACGATTGAGTATGTAAAAGCTACTCTTTTAGATATTTCTAAAATGCAAGAGCTGATTTCTCCAGAAGTTGAAGCAGGAATAATACTGCCTAGAAGCGAAGATGAAGTTGCCACTAACATCAGGTCTTATACCTTAGCTATATATAATGATGAAATAGTTGCTTTTTCTGCATTGCACATTCACACTTTAATGTTAGCAGAGATAAGGTCATTAGTCGTTAAGGAGACAATGAGAGGTAAAAAGATAGGAGAAAAACTAGTTAATGTTGTGCTTGATGAGGCAAAACAATTAGGTTTAAAAAGAGTTCTTAGTTTAACATACAAACAAACATTTTTTGAACGATTAGGTTTTATAGAAATTCCAAAAGAGTCACTTCCAGAGCATAAAATCTGGGCAGACTGTATCAAATGTAAACATTTTCCAATATGCAACGAAATATCTCTTATAAAAAATCTCTAGTACCATTCTTTTATATATTATTATTTATAGTATATAGCAGTTTAAGCACTATTTATCCTATTCTTCCTCCACTTCTAGCTGTTTTGTTTGTTCTTTATATAAAAGCTATCAAAAATAAAGATTTCTTATTTATTTCATTGGTTGCTTTTTGTTTAGTTATTTTTGAGTCAAATTTTGGGTATCAACTTTTTAGTACTATTATATATTTTACTTTGGCTTATAAGTTTTTAATTCCCAAACTAGTACAAAACTTTAGCTGTAACTCTTGTATAAAAATTTCATATGTTTTACTTGCCTATCTAGGATATTATATATTTTTAATGCTTTTATCTAAGATATTTCTACTACCTCCTCCATCAATCAATTACTATATAGTTTACTATATAGTAATTGAATTCTTTTTTGTGAGTTTATTATGAAAATAAAGTTTATTATATTTATATTTATCTTTATTTGGTTAGGGATTATAGTTCGTGTTTTTTTTCTATCAATTAAATCCAATGAATATTATGCAAAATTATCACAGCAAAATACTATTAAAATTGAAAATATTCCACCTGTTCGTGGTGAGATTTTAGATAGAAACAATATCCCAATAGCTATCAATAAACTTGGATTTAAAATAGAGTTAGCACCTCACTTGAGAGGAAAAAAGCATATCAAAGAGTTTAATGAGGAGATAAATAGTTTAGTAAAAACATTTCCATTTTTAAAAAGAGACAAATTGGTTGAAAAATATATAAAAAAAGACTCATACTATAATCATAACTTTATAAACATAGTTCCTTTTATATCTTATAATGATATTTTGCCAGTATATACCAAATTAAATTTGATAAAAAATCTTAAAGTCATTCCCTCACCAAAGCGATATTATCCATATAAAAATATTGCTGCACATGTGATAGGATATGTAGCTCATGCAAATAAAAAAGAGATAGCTAAAGATCCTTTACTGGAACTGATAGGTTATACTGGTAAAATAGGGATAGAAAAAAAGTATAATAAATATCTTGAAGGTAAAAAAGGCACAAAAAGAATAAAGGTAAATGCAAGCAACCAAGAGATAGAAGAGCTTTCATACAATAATCCGAAAGAAGATAGAAAACTAACTTTAACACTAGATATAAAACTTCAAAAATATATCTCAGAACTGTTTACTGGCAAGGTTGGGTCTGTTATCGTAATGAGAGTAGATGGATCTTTGTTGGCAGCAGGTAGTTTTCCAAACTATGATTCAAATATTTTTGTCTCTGGTATGTCACATAAAATGTACAATGATTTATCTTCAAGCCTTGATCACCCCTTTACAAATAAAATGATAAATGGTTTATACCCACCAGGCTCTTCAATAAAACCATTGCTTGGACTACTTTACATAACAAGTAAGTTAAATGAGAGATGGAGTGTAGATTGTCGTTCATCACTCCATCTTGGTGGGCGTATTTTTAGATGTTGGAAGAAAAATGGGCATCACCATACCAATATAACAAAGGCTATTAGAGAGAGTTGCGATGATTTTTTTTATAAAGGAAGTCTAATTGTAGGAAATACAAAAATGAGTAATGCTTTAAAAAGGTATGGTCTATCTAAAAAAACAGGTATTGACCTGCCAAATGAATTTATAGGTGTAGTTCCTTCAAGAGCTTGGAAATTAAAAAAATACAATAAAATGTGGAGTATTGGAGAGACAGCCAACATGGCAATAGGGCAGGGTGATTTCCTTGTTACTCCAATGCAAATTGCTCAAGTTACGGCACTTTTAGCAACATCAAAGTTACCTACACCACATCTAGCTAAAAAGATAGGAAACAAAGTAATAAAACCTATTTTTAAAGAAGTTTTTACAGCTAAAGAACTAAAAAAACTACCAATAATTCAAAATGCAATGTATCAAGTATGTAACTCTCCTCATGGAACAGCAACACATTATATTCACTCAAAAGTTGTATTAGCTGGTAAAACAGGAACAGCACAGGTTGTTGGGATTAAACAAGATATACAAAAGAGGAAAAAAGAGCATGAATTGTCTTACTATAGGCGTTCTCATGCATGGTTAACAACATATGGACCTTATAAAAATCCACAATATGTTGTTACCATAATGGTAGAACATGGTGGTCATGGTGGTAGTGCTGCAGGTTCTATTGCCTCAAAAATATATAACAAACTTTTAGAGCTTGGTTATATAAAACAATAATTTTACACTATAGAATTTTGAATAAAAAGAGCTAAAATAATAAGTAAAAATATTGCTCCTGCCTTGTTATAAATCTTATTTGCTAGTATAAAAAGAAGTGCTAAAGATGCCGCTGCCATTATAAATAAATCAAATTTTGTAGCTGCAATATCAATGCTTAGTGGATTTATAAGTGATGAAGCTCCCAATACCATAGAAAAGTTTGCAACATTTGAACCAATAATATTTCCAATACTCATCTCTGCATTTCCTTTTTTAATTGCCACAACAGAAACAACAAGTTCTGGCAAAGATGTTCCAAGTGATATTAGAAACAGACCTATAATCCACTCACTTACTCCAAAATGTCTTGCTATATTTGACCCACTTTCAACAACAAAATTAGCTCCACCTATAGTAAAAGCAAAACCAATAGCAAGGAGAAGTATAGTTTTTCCCCAAGCAAAGTTTTCTTTATCTATAGAGTCATCTATTTCTCCTTCTAAATCCTCCTTAGAATCCTTAAATAAAAACAGAAGATAAGAAGCCATCATCAATAAAAATAGAACTCCATCAACTCTACCGATAGAACCATCTTGAATCATTATAAAAAAGACAACAACAGGGATGACAACCCAAGCACTATCTTTAGCAAAGAGGTCTCTTTTTGGTTTTATGGACTTTGCAATCATAAAAACAACACCTAAAACTAAAGTGATATTAAATATTACACTGCCAACTACATTAGCAACAGCCATATCACTTTTACCCTGTGCAGATGCCATCATAGACGCAGCCATTTCTGGCAAAGAAGTTCCAAATGCAACAAGCGTCGCACCAATCACAAAATGAGAAATGTTGAAATGCAGTGCAATTCTTTCTGACTCTTTTATGATAAAATCAGCTCCATATACTAAAGCACCCATCGCAACTATAAATATTATAAAATCCATTTTTATCCTTGTGTTCTTATTATTAGGCTCTCTGGCAAATCAAATCTTGAAATCAACTCTTTCTCTTTTTCACGCATTTCTCCGTTATCTACTTCATGATCAAATCCTAAAATATGTAAAAGTCCATGTATAAATAAAAGTGATAACTCGTCACTGCGTTTATGTCCATACTCTTTAGATTTTGACTTTACATGTTCTTGAGATATAACAATACTTCCTAAAGGGAAAAATAGTGTATCTTCGTAAGGAAAACTAAGCACATCAGTATCTTTGTCTATATTTCTATGCTCTAAGTTTATATTTTTGATTTCTTCGTTTGTAGTTATTATTAGTTCAATATCTTTATCGGTTAAGATAAAAGCTATTTTATTTAAAAAAGTTTCATCGACCTCAAGTGAGGTTCTATTATCTAGTTCAATCATAAGTGTAATTATATCGAACTAGATGTTAAAGACTCAACCATTTATATTTAAGTTGCTCCCAACTCCTGTTTTTCTAGCAACATCTGCTTGAGACACAGTCTCTTGAGTCTGTTTATTTGTATCTTCTAGTATTTTTAAAGCTTGTTCTGACTGAGTGTCAATGGCTTTTTTTAGTACATCTATCTGTGATGCCCCAGAGTTTGTTGAAGATGATACTTCCATAATGTCTCCTTTTTTTCTATCTAAGCCAATTATATAACCAATTTGTTTCAATAAAGATTAAAAAACTATGTTAAAATAAGATATGAAAACGAAAAACAAGATAAAAAAAGCTGTATGCGTCATGAGTGGTGGTATGGATTCTACTTTGAGTGCATATATGATGAAAGAAAAAGGGTATGAAATTATCGCTGTGCATTTTAATTATGACCAGCGTACTCAATCTAAAGAGTTAGAGTGTTTTGAAAAAATAGCAAAAGATTTGGATGTAAAAGAGAAGTACATTTTAGATTTAGATTTTTTCAAACACTTAGGAGCGTCTGCTCTTACTGATATAAATATAGATGTTCCAACTGCTGGGGTAGAAGAGGGTGTTCCAGTCACATATGTACCTTTTAGAAATGGTATTTTTCTAAGTATGAGTGCTGCTATCGCAGAAAAAGAGGGTGCTGAAGTTATAAGCATAGGCGTGGTTGAAGAGGATAGTAGTGGTTATCCTGATTGTAGGGAATTATACATACAAAGCATGCAAGACTCTATAAACCTTGGAACAAAAGATGAGACGCAGATAGAGATAAAAATGCCATTGGTGCATTTGCAAAAATCACAAATCGTAAAAAAAGCTTTAAGTATAAATGTTCCACTAGAACTTACTTGGAGTTGTTATAAAAATGAAGAGAGGGCTTGTGGTGTCTGTGATAGCTGTAGATTGCGTTTAAATGGTTTCAAACTTGCAGGTGTTACTGACCCGATTGTTTATGAATAAAATCCTGTTTAAAGATTTGAGAGTAGAACATATCTGCAAACCTAAACTCAAACATAACTATATAAGTGTAAAGGGTGATTCTAAAATAATTGTAAAAACACCAAGAGTTTCCAATGCTTTTATACAAAATTTACTTCTTGAAAAAGAAGTATGGATAAGAAAGCAACTCATAAAATTTGAAAATCATAAAGCTCAAAATATTAATCTCGAAGATGAAGTTCTTTTTTTTGGCGATGTTATTAATATTGATTCTGTAGAGGCAGAGTTTTTACGACATAGATTAGAAAAATTAAGAGCTACAAACAGAGAAAATATTTTAAAAATCTATGATCTGTTTTATAAACATATCTCAAAAATCTATCTAACAAAAAGAGTAGAATATTTTTCATCTATCATGAATCTAAAATATAACTCTTTAAAGTTTAGAAAGATGAAAACAAGATGGGGAAGCTGTAGTTCTAAGAAAACGATAACTCTAAACAGCGAACTTATCAAAATCAAAAAAGAGCTAATCGATTATGTAGTTGTTCATGAATTGGCTCATTTAGTTCACATGAACCATTCAAAAGAGTTTCATGAACTTGTAGAACATTATCTACAAGATTCAAAAAAGTTGAGAAAAGAACTAAAAAATATACATATCACTTACTAATGATTTTTTTAAAATAATCTACATGATATTTACTTGATGGTGACCACATCATCCAACCATTTGTTTGTATATCTTCTGTTGCTCTTATCTGCTCTTGCACTTCAAATTTTTTATAAGGTCTTCGTTTGTGTGTATAATCTCTAAAATATTGCAACCAAGGTCTTACTCTTTTTGTATCTATTCTGTCTTTTATATTTTTTATACTTCTGTAAATAACAGCGTATGGATGATCGGCAGGGTGCTTAAAATAAAATGAGCCGCTAGAAAATCCAGAGGGGTACAACATGGGACAGAGATAATCAGCATGAGCAGCTAAACCAGAGACTGTTTGACCTATGCCATTGTCATCTTTTGACCAACATATATTTCCATAAGTATCAACAGATACAAAAACACCATATTTTCTAAGTCTATTTTGCGCTCTATCTAAAAATTCATCTATGGTTTTTATACGATTTTTTTGAGTGTTGTTTTTTTCAAAATGAAGTCCAGTTTTTGCAGGAAAACGAACATAATCAAAATTAATCTCATCAAAACCAACTTTAGCAGCTTCCTCAGCGATAGAGATTGTGTATTTTTGAGAACGAACATCAAAAGGATCTACCCATGCCATTTTGTCATGATTTCTCCAGATACTTCCATTATCATCTCTTTTGATTGCATAATCTGGATTATTTGAAGCCTGTAGCTCATCTTTAAATGTAACAATTCTAGCTATAGTATAAATATCTCTATCTTTCATGGTTTTAATAAACTTTTTGATATTTCTATTTGTTCTATTTTTGTATGCACCGTAGTCATTAGCTTGTTTAAACTTAGTGTAAAAGGATGTTGAACCATATTCATTTTTAATATCAACAACTATTGCATTTACTTCCGTTTTTTTTATTATGTCAAGTATTCTTTTATGCGTTTTTGAGTTGTTACTTGCTCCCCAAAAAGTCAGATAAAGGGCTTTTACTTTTATGGGTCTAAGTTTTATAGTTGTGGTGTTTAAATCAGAGTTAAAACTAAGTGGTCTGTAGCCATAAGCTTTAGCATGGTAAAGATTTTCTTTTGAATTTATGCTAAAAGAGCCGTTAATATCACTCTTTACACCATGATTACTATCATTGATGGTAACATTACTTAAAGGTTTTAGTGTTTTGGCATCTATTATTTTTCCAAAAAAAGATGCATTTAGCATAGTAGTAAAAAAGAGAGTTATAAGCAGTGTTTTTTTCAATATATTTCCAATTTTAAAATTGTGAAATAATACTACAAAAGACTTATCTAACATTTAAAAAATATCTTAAGCTTACATTACTCCACTCTTTTGAAAGTTTTAACTGATTTGCAATAGAGGCATAAACAGTTTTAAAATCATCATTTTTAGCACTAAACTCTTCTACAACTTTTTGCAAGGCAATCTTACCTGCATCTGTAACCTCTTGTGGAAATTGTAACAACTCAACATTTAACTCTTTTAGTTTAGTAAGTGCATGAATATTTTCATAATGAAACTCAGAGGTCATATTGCTATTCATTTCACTTGATGCGACTTCTATCATTGATTGATGCTCGAATGCTAATTTACTCCAAGAGTGTTTGTTAAATGTAAGTTCCAAAACCGAACCTGGTTCATGCCATCCTGAGTAGTAGTAAGGAGCAACTTTGTAAAAGCCCATCTTTATATCAAGTGCAGGTCCAACCCACTCAGTAGCATCAATAACTCCACGCTCTAATGAAGTGTAAATCTCCCCAGCAGGTAATAAAATAGGATTTACTCCCATCCTTGAAAAGACTTCACCACCAAGACCAGGTATTCGCATCTTTAAACCTTGCATATCTTTTAAAGACTCTATTGGTTTTCTAAACCAGCCACCCATTTGAATGTTAGTGTTTCCTCCAAGTAGTGGATAAAGGTTGTATTTTGCATACTGTTCTCTCCATATTTCAAGTCCACCACCAAAAAGCATCCAAGAATTTATCTCTTGGGCAGTAAAACCAAAAGGAATACCACTAAAGAGTGAAAACGCAGAGTTTTTACCTTTCCAATAATATGGTCCAGAGTGAAAGGCATCTATTTGACCACTACTCGCAGCATCAAAAACAGCCAAAGCAGGAACTAAAACATTTTTTGGATATATTTTAATCTCTAAACTTCCACCACTAATATCTTTTACTCTTTGAGCAAATTTTTCAACACCTGTTCCCATGATAGGAAAATGAGCTGGCCAACTTGTGGCGAGTTTTATAATAGTTTTTTTGTTTTTGTTGATATTTATGTGTTTTATTTCACTACTGCTTTGCTTTGGATGTTTTAAATAGTCTATTGCTTTTCTATGACTTTCATTACATCCATTAAGAGCGATAGCCGCCGATGTTGCAGTAGCTGTAGTTAAAAAAGTTCTACGGTTCATGATGTTCCTTTTTTAGTTAAAGTCAAACAG
>JALTUB010000229.1 GCA_027047745.1 Sulfurimonas sp. | reverse complement strand
CTAAGAACTAGACTCTCTTTGATGCGTGATATTGGAGCTGTATCTTCACCTTTTAACTCTTGGCTCTTTATTCAAGGGATAGAAACATTTTCACTTAGAATGAGAGAACACTCTAAAAATGCTTTAGCTTTAGCAGAGTTTTTAGAAGCACATCCAAAGGTCAAAAAAGTAAACTATCCAGGTCTTAAAAGCAATGCAAATTATGAAATGGCACAAAAATATTTTGAAGATGGATTATCAAGTGGATTGCTTAGTTTTGAAGTAGCATCTTTAGAAGAAGCTACCAAGATAGTAAATGCGACAGAACTTTACTCTTTAGTAGTAAATATTGGAGATTCTAAGTCTATTATCACACATCCAGCTTCAACAACACATCAACAACTAAGCCAAGAAGAGTTAATAGCCTGTGGTGTTCCATCTGGACTTATTCGTATCTCTTGTGGTTTAGAGAGTTCAAAAGACTTGATAGCTGATATGAAACAAGCTTTAGATATATAATATTAAGTCATTTTAGATAAAATAGCACTATTATTTTTCAAAAGAGCAAAACTTGTCATTAAACCTGCAAACACATACACAACATTTTACGAATCCTCTCTATTTAGAGAGTGGTCGTATCTTAGAACCTTATGATATTACCTATGAAACATATGGGCATATAAATGAAGACAAGAGTAATGTTATCGTTATAACACATGCTCTTACAGGTTCTCATCATGCAGCAGGATATTATGAAGATGAAAACAAGGCTGGTTGGTGGGATGGACTTATAGGTTCAAAAAAAGCCATAGATACAGATAAATATTTCGTTATTTGCACAAATGTAATAGGAAGTTGTTTTGGTTCAACTGGTCCAATGTCACCTCAAACACCTCATCAAGAACCCTACCGTTATAAGTTTCCAGTTGTAAGCATAAAAGATATGGTCAAAGCTCAAAGGATACTTTTTGACAGACTAGATATTCACAGAGTAGAAGCCATAATCGGTGGTTCAATGGGTGGCATGCAAGCACTTCAGTTTGCTATTCACTATCCAAACTTTGCAAAAAAAATCATCCCTCTAGCTACAACATACGCGACACAAGCATGGGCGATTGCTTTTAACAAAGTTGCTCAAGAAGCAATACTCAAAGACCCTGATTTTAAGCAAGGCTATTACGACCCTGAACTTATAAAAGAGCAAGGATTAACAGGTATGGCTATTGGTCGTATGGCTGGGCATATAAGCTTTTTATCTCATGAATCTATGAAAGAGAAGTTTGCTAGAGAGTACAAAAGAGATGATGGTTTATATGAACTTTTTGGAAAGTTTCAAGTTGAATCTTACCTAGAATACAATGGATATAATTTTACAAAATGGTTTGACCCACTAACTTATCTTTATATTACAAAAGCTATAAATATCTATGATTTAGGTCGTGGATTTGACTCTTTACAAGAGGCTTTTAAAAAGATAACAGCAGAACTTCATCTTATTAGTTTTAGAAATGATCTCTTATTTAAAAACTCTGAGATGAAAACTATTTCCGATACTTTACATGAGATTGGAAACAAAAACCACACTTATATAGATATAGATAGCGACTATGGTCATGATGCCTTTTTAGTCGAGATAGAAAAGTTTGAACACTACATAAAGGATGCACTAGATGGCTAAAGAGAATTTTGAAGTAAAGTTAGAAAATGCAAAAAAAGTTTTAGAGACACTTATGAAACCAGAGATTACACTCTCTGATAGTGTTAAAGAGTATGAAAAAGGCATGAAAGAGTTAAGTGATGCCCAAGCTATACTTGAAGATGCAGTTATCAAGATACAAGAGATAAAAAATAGTTAAGGATTTTCATGAGAGCTGCTGTTTTACAACTCAATGCACAAGGTATGAGTTCTACAAAGTTATACAACTACATAAGAATTGCCCATAAAAAAAATATAAAAGTCCTTTTACTTGGAGAGTATATTTTAAATCCATTTTTCAAAGAACTTAAGCTTATGTCTCTTAGTATGATAAAAGAACAAGCAAATCATCAGATAAAAATCTTAAAAGAGTTATCTGCTACTTATAACATGACGATAGTTGTTCCTCTAGTCATAGTAAAGAAAAAAGAGGTTTATAAAACTATCGCTAAATTTTCACCCTCCTCTACATCCTATTACAAGCAGCAAATACTTATAAACTATACCCATTGGAATGAAGAAAAATTCTTTGCAAATAAAATTGATACGATAAAAACACCTATGGTTTTTAAAGTTGATGGATTTAAGTTTGCTCTCATGAGTGGTTTTGAGTTGCACTTTGATGAACTCTTTAACTCTCTATCTTCTAAAAATATAGACTGCATCTTAGTTCCAAGCGTATCTACATTTGAATCTTACGAGAGATGGAAGTCACTGATTACTAGCCGTGCATTTACTCAAAACTGCTATATTTTGCGTGCTAATCGTATCGGTGAGTATAAAGACAAAGAGTTTTCATGGCAATTTTATGGAGATTCCGTCTTAGCTTCACCAAATGGAGAACTACTTCAGCACTTGGGAAACAGTGAAGAACTTATGATAGTTGACATGAGCCATATAGAAGTAGTCCAAGCTCGTAGAACTTGGGGTTTTAAAGAAGCTAAAAACAAAAGGATTTTAAAATGATGCAATATTTTCACCGTCAGGTTAAGTTATGGGGCGAAGAGACTCAAGCAAATCTACAAACAAAAACAATCGCAGTTATTGGCTCAGGTGGGCTTGGTTCATCTCTTGCTTTTGCTCTTGGTGCTAGTGGGATTGGTACTATCCACATGATAGACTTTGATGAAGTTAGTCTTCACAATATTCACCGTCAAGTAGCTTTTAAAGTAGGTGATGAGGGTAAAAACAAAGCTCAAATAAACGCAGACATTATCATGAAAAGATGTCCATATACTAAAGCCATAGCTCATGAGTGTAACTTTGAAGAGTGGAGTAAAAAAAATATAGAAGTTGATTTGATAATTGACGCTACAGATAATCTACCATCAAGAGGAGAGATAAACGCTTATGCAAAAGTAGCAAATACTCCGTGGATTTATGGAAGTGTAGAAGCATTTCACGGACAAGTATGTTTTATAGATGAGTCATCATTTAGCGACTCTTTTAAAATCATAACAAAAGAACCAGATGGTATAGCAGCACCGATAGTTATGCACATAGCATCTCTTCAAGCAAATCTTGCATTACGCTACCTAGCTGGACTTAGTGTTAAAAAAGATATGCTTTATTATCTATTTTTTAACGAAGAAGGTGAACTGATAACTCAAAAGTTCACACTTCCAAAACAGTAATTTACTGTTTTGAAATATAATTAGCTACAGCTTGAATCTCAGCATCACTTAAACCTGATACTTGAGACTTCATGACACCTTTCATAGTGCTACCATAAGTTCCAGCTTTATATCCATTTATAGCACTAACTACCTTAGAAGCGTCCCAACCTTTGATTATATGAGATTTTCCAAGTGCTTTTCTTTCTGCATGACTACCATGACAACCTGCACATTTAGCAAAAATAGTTTTTCCATTCACTGATGGAGCTTTTTGAGCAACTACTTTAGTAGCTACTTTTTTAACTTCTTTAGCTACTTTTTTAGTCGTCTCTTGAACTTGTTTTACACTCTCTTTAGCTACTACTTTTGCTTTTTCAACAACATCCTCTGTACTTTTAGAAACAACTTGTGCAGTCTCTTGAACTTGCTTAGAAATCTCTTTTTTTGCCGATGAACTCTCAGCACTTTCATTACCCTTTGAACTATCACTACAAGCCACTAGTAAAAATGCAACTGCTACAAATAAAATTATTTTCATCTCACTATCCTCTTTTTTGTTTATTATATCTTATTATCTAAACTTTAACAATCATTTTTTAGCTATAATTTTATCATGAAATTTGAACCATATCCATTTGAAAAACTAAATAACTTACTTAAAAATATTATGCCAAATAAGGAGTATGCTCCATCTGCTCTTACTATTGGTGAGCCACAGTTTGATACACCTGATTTTATACAAAAATCACTATCACAAAGCACAGAGCTACTTAAAAAATATCCAAAGACTGGTGGAGAAAAAATCCTTAGAGATGCACAGAGAGATTTTGTAAAAAAAAGATTTGAAGTTACTATAAGTGACGCACAAATTATCCCAACTTTTGGAACAAGAGAAGTTCTTTTTAACTTTCCACAATTTTTACTTTTTGATAAAGAATCTCCTGTAATGGCTTATACAAATCCTTTCTATCAGATTTATGAGGGTGCAGCTATTGCTACTCGCTCAAAAGTAATTCACCTAAACTTAAATGAGAAAAACAACTTTAAACCTGAGATAAATGAAGACGAGTTAAGCAGTTGTGATTTAGTTATCTTAAACTTTCCAAATAACCCAACAAATTCTACTCTCTCCTTAGATGAGTTAGGAGAGTGGGTAAACTTAGCACTAAAGCATAACTTTGTTCTTTTAAATGACGAGTGTTACAGCGAAATATACACAGAAGAGAAGATACCCTCTTTACTTGAAGCATCACTTCATGTTGGGAACAAAGAGTTTAAAAATACTTTAGTTATAAACTCTATCTCAAAACGATCATCTGCACCAGGTCTTCGCTCAGGTTTTATAGCTGGAGATGACAAAATCTTAGCAGAGTATATGAAGTATAGAACTTATGTTGGTTGTGCCTCACCACTTCCTCTTCAAAGTGCAGCAGCTGCAGCTTGGAGCGATGAAGCTCATGTGCAGACTTCAAGAGAGATTTATAAACGAAACTTTATCTTAGCAAATGAGATTCTAGGAACTGAGATTCCAAAAGCAACTTTTTATATTTGGTTAAAAGTAGATAATGCCTTAGAGTTTACAAAAAAATTATACAAAGAGTACAATGTAAAAGTGTTACCAGGTAAATTTTTAGCAAGAAAAAATAACAATGGAGAAAATCCTGGTATTGGTTTTGTAAGAATAGCACTTGTAGAAAACGAAGAAAAAACAAAAGATGCACTAAAGAGAATCAAGGAGTGTTTAAATGCCTAAAAAAGCAGAAGATT
>JALTUB010000228.1 GCA_027047745.1 Sulfurimonas sp. | reverse complement strand
GTCTGAGAAACAAGAGCGAACACAAGAGCAAAGATAGGAAGACCTATCCTAAGAGCTAAAGCAAAACGGTATTCTCTCTCTTTTGTTTGAGGAAGTAGCATAACTTAGTACCGTTTAACTGCGTTTATACATCTAAATGCTTAACATCTTTTGCATGTGTTTCTATATAGTTACGGCGAGGCTCAACCTCATCACCCATAAACAGAGTAAAAGCATCACTTGCAACTTCTGCATCTTCTATAGTTACTTGAAGAAGTACACGGTTTTCAGGTGTCATAGTTGTCTCCCAAAGTTGTTCAGGATTCATCTCACCTAGACCTTTGTATCGTTGGATATAAGCACCTTTTCTAGCATAATCTTTAATACTCTCAAGCACTTCTATAACATCACCTTCAAAAGAGAGTTCCCACTCTTGCATCTTTTTGTAAACATAGTTTGCTTCTGTAAAATGAGGTGCAGTAAATAGCTCATCATTGATAAGTAACTCTTCCATACCACCTTTGGTTTGTACAAAAAGATGAACTTCATTTGTCTCTTCGTTTATTGTTTTTGTAAGGATGTTGTTGTTTATACCTGTTAAGAATTTTTCAACCTCAGTGTATAAATCTTTTGCACCGAGGCTAATAAGGTCTGGATTTTCTACAAAGTGACGAATCAAATCAACAAGAGAATATCTACGCTCTAAAGCATCTAATGAACCAGCATAATGATCAACCATTTTAAAGTAAGAAACAAGGTCTTGATGACCTAAAGTTTGATTTTCTAATGACTCTATACCGTTATCAATCAAAAAGTCATTCATCTCTCTTTGGTCTTTAAAGTATATCTCTTTTTTACCTTTTTTATATCTAAAAAGTGGTGGTTGTGCTAGGTACAAGTACCCTTTCTCAACAACATCACGAAAATGTCTAAAGAAGAAAGTAAGCAGTAGTGTTTGGATGTGAGAACCATCAACATCGGCATCCGTCATGATAACAAGTTTGTGATAGCGAAGTTTTTCTTCTTTATACTCTTCACCGATACCACAACCCATAGCTGTAATCATATTTGTAATCTCATCAGACTTTAGTATCTTCTCTAGTCTTGCTTTTTCAACATTTAAAATCTTACCTTTTAGTGGCAAGATAGCTTGAAAGACTCTATCTCGACCCATCTTTGCTGAACCACCTGCAGAATCCCCTTCCACTAGATAAAGTTCGCAGATACTAGCATCTTTACTTTGACAATCAGCAAGTTTTCCAGGAAGTGTTCCCACTGACATATTATCTTTTCTACGAGTTAAATCTCTAGCTTTTTTAGCAGCCTCACGACCACGAGCAGCGGCAAGAGCTTTAGAAACTATCGCTTTTGCTTGGATAGGGTTCTCTTCAAAATATTTTGATAGAAGTTCATAAGTCTGTTTTTGAACTAAAGGTCTTACATAAGTGTTTCCTAGTTTACCCTTTGTTTGTCCCTCAAACTGTGGCTCAGGAACACGAGCAGAGACTATGGCGATAAGCCCCTCTCTTACATCATCTCCAGATATTTTTACATCTTTTTCTTTTGCCGCACCATTTTTTGAGTTATAGTTAGAGATTACACGAGTTAAACCTGCTCTAAAACCAGCCTCATGTGTTCCACCATTTGGTGTTCGGATATTGTTTACAAAAGAAGCAAGTTTCTCTTCATAACCATCGTTATACATAAGTGCAACATCAAACTCGATGTCTTCTACCTTAGCAGCAAATGAAAAAACATCTGCTACTAAAACTTTTTTATTCATATCAGAGACATACTGAGCGATACCACCTTCAAAGTGATACTCCTCTTTTACACCACTTCTCTCATCGTTAAATTTGATAGTGATAAATGGGTTTAGGTATGCTAACTCTTTAAATCTTTTAGAAAGGTATTCGTACTCAAAAGTGATAGTATCTGTGAAAATAGTTGGGTCAGCTATAAACTCAATAGTTGTACCAGTTTTACGAGTTTTTCCAACTACTGCTAAAGCTTCTTGGGGGATACCTTCTTTAAAATTTTGTTCATGTATCTCTCCCTCTCTATAAATCGTCATTTTCAAATCAGCAGAAAGAGCATTTACAACAGAAACACCAACACCATGAAGACCACCAGAGACTTTATAAGTATCTTTATCAAACTTACCACCAGCATGAAGAACTGTTAAAACAACAGTTGCAGCAGACATCCCCTCTGTTGGGTGCATATCAGTAGGGATACCACGACCGTTATCAGTTACCTTACAAGTTCCAGCCTTGGTTAAAGTAACAGTGATAGTATCACAATGTCCTGCCATCGCCTCATCAATAGAGTTATCTATAACTTCATATACAAGATGGTGTAAACCACGATGACCAGTATCACCAATATACATACCTGGGCGTTTTCTAACAGCTTCTAATCCCTTAAGGACTTTAATATTACTAGCACCATAATTTTCCATCAACATCTCCATAAAAGCATAATTGAACTTATTTTATCGAAGTTTTACTAAAAACAAGATTTAAAGTAAAAATAGTGTAAAATTAGCTTAAATTATGGATACTAAAAGGACTATTTTGCAAGATTCACAAGCATATAAAGATAAAAAAGCATTTTTTGATAAGGTTATCACTCTCTATGGTAGAAATGTAGTTATAGAAGTTCTTCAAGATGAGAGTGTTGATATTCATAAGATTCACTTAGCTGACTCAAATAAAACTGATGGTGCTATAAACGAGATATTACGCCTAGCTAAAAAACGAAATCTTGAAGTTTTTTATCATAACAAAAATGCTCTCTCTCGCATAAGTAAAAATGCAAAACAAGACCAAGGTGTTGCCATAGATATAATGGCTAAAAGTTACTTAAATGCACAGGAGATACAAAAACTAAGCTCTTACAGACTTATAGCTCTTGATGGTATTCAAAACCCACAAAATCTAGGAATGATTATCAGAAGTTGTGCCGCTGGAAATGTCGATGGTATCATACTTCCAAAAAAAAGTTCAGCTAAAATCTCTCCTCTTGTGATAAAAGCAAGTGCAGGTACGCTTTTTAAACTCCCTATCTACTTTTGCCATGACTTAGAAGATGTTTTACCTAAGCTAAAAGAGACAAAGATATACTCTCTATCTTCTCATGCAAAACATAGTTTATATGATGTAAAAAGCAGTGATAAAAGTATATTTGTTTTAGGAAATGAGAGTGAAGGGGTAAGTAATGAGGTAGAAAAACTTTGCAATAATTCTATCTCTATCCCGATGAATAGAGGAGTAGAATCTTTAAATGTGGCTGTGACAGCCTCACTTATCGCTTTTATGCGATAAGTCTAATCCTAGATATGAACATCAGGATTACCTTCTGCTACCATACTTTGAAACAGATCAAAAAGTTTAAAGCTCTCTACTTCAGCTAAAGCCATGTTTTTAATCATATCTTCTCTCTTAGTTATTAAACAATCTTTTGTAGCAGTACACGAAAGAGCTGAGAGTACACTTTTATGCACTAAAGAGTGTGGAACATCTACTGCCTTATATGCTTTTGTAGCACCAAATAGTTTTTTACCCTCTCCATCATACCATTTACCCAATCTACAACTATGATGGTCTCCAAACTCTGCAGCGCTATCCATGTCCTCTTCTAAAATAGTGCTGTATGCTTTATGCTTAAAGACGATGTGATCAACTTTTACAAGTGTTGTAAAGAGATACTCGGAGACATATTTCGCTTCTTTTGCAGACTGGTCAGTGTTGTTAGCCAATCTGTTTAAAGTGTCATAAAAATTCCCTACATCATCTTGTGAATTTGTCGCTATCTCTGTAATATTTTCAGAGTTTGATTGTATCTCGCTTGTCTCTTGTTTAAGTGTATTTGTAGTTATGGCTATCTCTTGCGTTGCTTTTTGTGTTCTCTCGGCAAGTTTTCTTACCTCATCAGCCACAACAGCAAAACCTCGTCCATGTTCACCTGCTCTTGCTGCTTCTATGGCTGCATTTAGTGCAAGAAGATTTGTTTGGTCTGCAATATCTTTAATGAGATCAACCACTACTGAAATCTCGTTTGTTCTCTCGTTTAAGGAGATGATTGATTCATTTGAACTTGTGATAAGTTGTGTTAGCTCTTCAAGTCTATTTGTAATGTTCTGAACAACTTCTTGTGCAGTAGTTGCCTCCTGCGCAATTGCCTGTGCAGAAGAAGATATCAAGTTTACTATATCAGTATTCGTTATGATGTCTTCTTGGATAATACTAAGTCCTTTTGATATACCACCATGTGAATTTTCATTAAATGCTTTGGATATTGAAGTTCTTTGAGCAGCTTTATATGAAACAGCAACTGCCCCAACGGCTCTGTTTAGTTCAGGAACAGCATTTTCAAAGTCTCCGTGATACCCTTCGCTTATAATATCTCTGTTGGTTTTACCATTATTTGCAAAGCTTATAGAAGTTTTAACATCTCTCATAAACTGCTCAGTCTGGTCAAGAAGGTCATTTATACCCCATGCAACACCTTGCATAACATGTGTTTCTTCTATATGTGTGATTCTATGAGAAAGTTCTCCTCTCCCAGCTTTAAGTAAAACATCGCGAATCTGTCGAATCAAGTCATCTGAAAAAAGTTTATCACAAGCCTCATCTTCAAACAGTGTCAAAAGTAGTGTAGCAACTATACCAGTAAACAGGATACCAGCAAAAATATAATTCCCTACAAAAACAAAATAAGCAACTACAGCAATAAGGAGAAGATATAGCCCTAGATGTTGTTTAGTGCTGTAAATCGAAGATAAAATCGTCATAACTCACTCCTTTTTCATTTAATATTGCATTTAACATTTTTGTTGAGCCATCCATACCAGACTTTTTCTCTTCTTGTAAAAGTTTTGCGTATAACTCAGGGATAACCTGCATAGATTTTTGAGATGGTTTTCTTCTTACTGCATGGAGGTCAATTAGTGACCCATTTGCATTTAAAGTAACTGTCATATTTGCTAAAACCCAGTAAAATGAGCCGTCTTTACAAAGGTTTTTTACATAAGCAAATATCTCTTTTTGTGATTTGAGCCTATCCCAAAGTAGTTTAAA